>CAKUXT010000107.1 GCA_934700375.1 uncultured Bacilli bacterium
GTTCAAAGCCTTGAAAGCCCTGCTCGATATCACGGCTTGTCTTCTTCATGGCATACTCTTCTTCCTTTTCAGGATCAAGAGTGCCTGAGACTGATTTGACAAGCTCTTCGTATTCTTTCTTGTATCTCAGATAGCTCTTCTCCGCATAAGGGGCAAGGATAGAGTCGATTTCAGGAACGGTGAATCCGCCATACTGCATGGAAGCGCAGTTTAAGGTCAGATCGGAGATGAGGTTACAGGCAGTTCTTACGTCTTTGGGCTCATTGTAACCGATGTTCTCCCATTCAAAACCGCCGCAAAGAACTCTGCCCATATCAAAGAGAGAGCAGTTGTAAGTCAGAAGTCTTGAAGAGATATCATGAATATAGATATAGCCATCATCGATAGCCTGTAATTCATCTTTATTCAGGAATGTCTTTCTATAAAGCTGCTTTGAAAAAGCGTTGTAGGTCAAAGTGCGCTGTGTAGAGACCAAAGCAGAAGTTGTATTGGCATTGCTTCTATCCGCAATGAAGTTGAGCTGATCGACAGTTTTGATGGTCTCATCCATCATACGGACGAAATCCTGTTTGTAGTTACGATAATCGCGATAGGATTTTGCAACCTTGGAATTGGTCTTATCTAGTGCAAGCTCGACAAAGACATGCATCTGGGAAACAGGAATCAGATCGCTATAGTAGGAAGACATCTCTTTTTCGACATAGCCCTGGATGTTCTTCCAATCCTCATCGCTGAGTTTTACATTGACACGGTTGGCACTCTTCGTGACAGCATTTTTGATTTTCGTAAAATCATAATCGGCAAGACTTTCATCTTTTTTAATGATTTTCATAGTTACCTCCCAAGTCCGTAGACTAATATCATAATATCGAAAAAAGGAAATAGATAGGGGAAATTTGCTTAGGATTTTTCGCCTATTTTAAGAAAGACTGAACACTAGGGCAAAATCAACGATAAGCAACTTAAAAGAAAGTGAGGTTGGCTCATTCGGGCAAAAAAGAACTCTAGGCGATGCTAGAGTTCTTATACGCTACTAGGCTTTCTTTGCTGTCTTTCTGACAGCAGGCTTTCTTGTCGTTGTCTTCTTAGCAGCAGTCTTCTTTGCAGTTGTTGTTTTCTTGGCAGCTGTCTTTCTTGTTGTCTTCTTGACAGGCTTTTCTTCAACAACGGTATCTTCTTTGACTTCTTCTTTTTCGCCATTCATCTTATAGTCATCACCGAAGACATCTTTCAAGGTAACCGGCTTTTTATTGTTAGCCATCTCGATGACTTTGGCCATAGAGGAAGATTCCTCATAGGTCTTATCGGCAACGAAGATGAGATCAGGAGTCTTATAGATGGAAAGCTTCTTGCTAAGCATCGTTCTGATATGGCCTTTGTTGTTGTTCAAGAAACGAACAACTTCATTAGTTTTCTCAGGGTTGATATCTGAAACAAAGACTTTGCAATAGGAATAATCGATTGTCATCTTCACTTCGTTGATTGAAACGAACTGAGTGACAGGATTCTTTAATTCATAGATGATGATCTCAGAGAGATCCTTCTGAATGACAGCCTGTACTCTACCTTTTTTATCAGCCATTCTTCACTTCCTCCTGACCGAAGGCCTCTAATAAGTCGCCTTCCTGGAGATCGAATTTATCGGAGATGGTAAGGCCGCATTCAAAGCCCATATTGACTTCCTTGGCATCATCCTTGAAACGCTTCAAGGAGGTGAGATGTGTCTTTAAGACCAACTCTTTGTTGCGGAAGACACGGATTTCAGAGGTGTTGGTGATCTTGCCGTCAGTGACATAGCAGCCGGCAATCTGACCGACCTTGCTGGCCTTGAAGAGAGAACGGACTTCGCAGTGTCCATAGATGACTTCTTCAAAGACAGGAGCAAGCGTACCTCTCATAGCGGCTTCGATATCCTCTAAGAGTTTGTAAATGATATTGTATTCACGGATTTCGACATGATCGGCTTTGGCCATATCCTTGATGGATGCGCTGACTTTGACAGAGAAGGCCAAGACGATTGCATGAGATGCAGAGGCCAAGACCAAGTCGCCCTGAGAGACATCACCAGAGGAGCAATGAAGAATAGAAAGCTTGGCACCAGGAACATCGATCTTTTCCAAAGATGCCTTCAAAGCTTCTGCAGAACCCTGTGTATCGGCTTTGACGATAAGGTTGATGTTCTGACTTTCGCCGTTTGCGGCAGACTGTGCCAAATCGGCTAAGGAGACACCAGTATTGTTCTGGCCGATGAGAGCCTGCGCTCTCTTTTCGGCAGCTTCTCTTGCTTCGTGTTCATCAGCGAAGGCCATGAAGCGGTCACCTGCGACAGGGACACCGGAAATACCGGTGACAGAGACAGGAGTAGAAGGACCTGCGCTCTTTAACATCTTATTGAATTCATTGGTCATCTTTCTGACTTTGCAATAGTAAGGACCGATGGCTAAGGTATCGCCGACTTTAAGGGTACCGTTCTGGACAAGAAGGGTAGCTTTAGCGCCTTCCTTCTTATCGAGTTCTGCTTCAATGACAGAACCGATGGCAGGACGATCGTCTGTAGCCTTGAGTTCAAGCATTTCTGCAAGGTCAAGGATACCTTCAAGAAGGGTATCGACGCCCTGATTTCTCTTTGCGGAGACAGGGAACATCATGACATCACCGCCCCAGTCTTCGGCAAGGACGCCTAAGCCGGAGAGCTGCTGCTTGACTCTTTCGATCTGTGCAGCGGGCTTATCGATTTTATTGATTGCGACAATCATAGGAACATTAGCTGCTTTGGCGTGGTCAATCGCTTCGATAGTCTGCGGTTTGACACCATCATCAGCAGCGACGACAAGAACAACGATATCAGTCATGGAAGCACCGCGTGCACGCATGGCAGTGAAGGCTTCATGGCCAGGAGTATCGATAAAGGTGATCTTCTTTCCCTGAACGACTTTCTGATAGGCACCGATTTCCTGCGTGATGCCGCCGTGTTCTCCGCCGGTGATATTGGAATGGCGGATGCAGTCGATCAATGTGGTCTTGCCGTGGTCGACATGTCCCATGATCGTGACGACAGGAGGACGGCTATCAGTATCGACATCTTTGTCGAAAATGGCAACTTTGGTGAAATCATCGACAGCACCTCCGGCCTCTTTCTTGAAATCGAGTCCGTTTTCGATGCAGACTTCGGCAATCAATTCATCGCTTAATACAGTATTAAGGGAAATCAATTTACCTTGCATCAAGAAATTCTTGATGGTATCGGTCGGTGAAATTCCAGTCTTTTTGCAAAGCTGGTCGAGTGTCAAGGTTCCGTTGTAGACAAAGACACCATTCTGAACCTGACCTTGGACTTTCTTTCCAAAAGAAGACTTATTGCCGCCTTTTTTTGACATTTTTGATTTACTCATTCGCTTACCCCCTTTATTGAATATCGTCTAATTCTTTCTTCATCGTCTCATATATGGCTTTCGCTAAGGATACATCTTTTACACCGAACGCTTTCAGCTTATCATAGCCTAAGCATGTCTTTAAATCAAAGCTTCCCGTATAACGGATAGAATGAAAGACTTTGTCCTGAGGTGCGATGTGGAGAAGCTTCTCTTCGTTCTTTTCAGAACATTCGGGAAGAATGACAAGAAGAGCGATTTTAGACAAGGACAGCTTCTCTTCCAATTTCATTCCGACATAGATGCTTCTCTTCTTCTGAGCAAAACCCAAATAAGCAGAGAGCTTATTTTCAATTTCCTCGTTTGACATATTCGATCATCTCCTCCATCAAAGCCTTTTCCTGAGATTGTGGAACAATCCTGGATAATCTTTTCTTCTGAAACGTCTTTTTGATCTGCTCTTCGTCTTTTAAGACATAGACGCCTCTTCCTTCCATATTGTAATCGAGATCGAGTACAACATTTCCGTCGGAAGCTTTGACAAGGCGAAGGAGTCTCTCACGCGGATATTTCACGCGTGAGAGCAGATCCATTCTATAGACTACAAATTCTTTCACAATGATTATTTTCCGGAATCGTCGTCATAATACTTGTCAGAATAATACTGATCAAGTTCGTCATCATCTTCATAATCCATATTGTCATCATCTTCAGCCTGTTCATCCATAGCCTCAAGTTCTTCCTGAGTGTAGATCGGCATAGCAGTTGCCTTAGAGGCTTCGCTGGTAACTTCCTTCTTCTCTTCTTCGTCGCCTTTCTTCTTTCTGCGATAAGAACGAGTTTCGCTAGGGCCTTTCTTCTGTGTCAAAGCAGCTTCCAAAGCATCGAGAGAGATCTTCGGCTTGTTCATGATTTCGATGTGCTCGACCTCTTCTTCCTTCTTTTCAGCAGGCTTTTCTTCGACAGGTTTTTCTTCGGTCACAGGTTCGCTGACCTTGACTTCCTCTTCCTTCTCAACCGGCTTGACTTCTTCAACAACTTTTTCTTCCGGCTTAGAAGCGGCAACAGGAGTCTCTTCAGGATTCATGGATTTGACTTCTTCATTCTGGATATCTTCTTCTTCGACATCAGTATCTTCAGCTGCAGGTGTTGCCTCAACGGGTTTAGCAGCCAATTCAGGATACATATTGTCGACATTGCGCAGGATTTCAGGAACCATCATGAACTTGATGCCCTGCTTCATGGCATCATCAATCTGAAGGACGGTGAGCTTGCACTTGGATAAGTGAGAAGCGAGACGGACGTTGGAACCATTGGAACCGATAGCGACACCCTGACCGCCATTGTTGACAATGACAGTGATCTGAGGATGTTCGTATTCTCTGTCGTTTTCGAATTCTTCGAAGTGAACATTCTTATCGAAGAAATCATCAGGGCAGGTCATACCGATGACATCGGCAGGCTTCATGGCTTCCATGATCTGCATGGCCTTATTGGGATGCCACTTGCAGAAGTCGAGCTTTTCGCCTCTTAAGATTGTGGAGATGCTTCTCTGACGGGTTGCTTCAGGACCGATGCAGGTTCCGACAGGATCGATAGCAGGATTGGTGGACTCGACAAAGACTTTGCATCTTCTTCCAGGTTCACGGGCGATGCCCTTGACTTTGACGATGCCTTCTCCGACTTCAGGAATTTCTCTTTCCATCAATTTCTCAACGAACTTTGTGCTGGTTCTGTTGACATCAAGAGAGGTCGGACTTCCGTTTTCAGAGACCTTTTCAAGATAGAAGAGGACATTGGTATCGGAAGTGGTGAAACGATCATTGGGCAAAAGCTTCTTGGAATCCTTCTTGATGAAGGTTGTGGCTTTGCCGAAGGAGAATTCATAATTCTGGTTTTCGTTATCAGCCTTGATGACCTTACCTTCGATAAGTCCGCCCATCTGATTCTTATAAGCGGTGAGAACAGCCTGTTTGCTGGCTTCTTTCAATTTGGAATTGAAAAGCTGCTTGACTCTTCTTGTCCACCACTTATCAAGCTTAGTGACATCGAAAGGAATCTCGACGATGGTCCCGTCTTCAGCATCCTTCTTGGTGAGGGTGTAATAATCCTCAGGGGAGATCTGATAGGCATCATCGATGATTTCATCATCAGGAGTGATGACCTTAAGGTCATAGATCTTGTAGTGCTTGAGATCTTCGGTGAAGACGACCTTGCACTGAATCTGAGTCTTGAGGAGCTCATTCTCTTCCTTGTTGTTCTTATCACGAAGTTCAGGATAAGACCATTCAAGGTAGGCTGTCTTCATACTATCGATAAGGATATCAGAGACAGTCTGCTGATCGATCATGTTTTCTTTTGTGACTTCAGCAATAGCAGTGGTAAAGCTATCGGCATCGACGTTGCCTAACTGTTCGGCATCCTTCTTCTTTGATTTCTTTCTTTTCGGTTTGATGACTTCTTCTTCGTTTAAAGCGTACTGTTCTTCAGACATTTTGATTTTTTCCTCCATTTATATCTTTATGCTTTATAACCCATATGAATTGAATCGACATCGTCTTCAGTCAGGACTTCATTCTTCTTTCTTCCTTTGATGAAGTGATGCATGAATGCTTTCCCATCCTCGAATTTGTCTAACTGCATAAGAATGACGTTTCCATTCTTCTTCAGTTTGACATCGAGCCAACGGGAGAGAAATCTCTCTAAGGAATCAAACGGAATCTCTCTTTGACTTCCGCCGGAAGAGATGTCAAGGACATAGCCTTCTTCCGACGTGTCAATTTCATCGAGAAGCGGATTGACCTTATCGGTGAACTTCTCAATCTCATCCATCGTGATTTCAAAATCACGATCGATAAGAACCTCCAGAACCGGTCCATCCTCTTTTGAGACATAGTAGCGAGTAGAAACAAGGGTAAGACCTAATTCATCCGCCGCTTTCTGAAACATCTCTTTTGCTTTTTCTAATGTATTCTGATCCATTCTAACCTCCTTATAAGAGAAAGAGTGGACCCCCAAAAGGAAGTCCACTCTTAATTTTCGATTAAGAATGTGTGCCACAAAAATGGCCGTCAGTTTTCGCTGACAAGAGAATTATACCATTTTTTAAAGAGAGAACAAGAACAAATGATTGGTTTTCAGTATTATTATTCCATTTTTTGACAAGTAGCAACAAATAATATTGATGTCAGTAAATTCTAGACAACTAAAGTAAACAAGGCGTAAATTGACAAATCAAAACAGATGTAAATCATTCTTTTAAACAATAATTTAATGTTTGTACAAAATTTAATGTCATTTGATAATTTTCAAAATAAATTGTTGATTTAGCATTATTCATTGATTTATACTGAAGGCACTAATAGCAATCCTTAAGGAAAACTGTCGCAACAGTCTAAGCATCCATCAGAAAACGAAAGGGGAAAAGTACTGCTGATGGATAAGTACGGCATCTTTATGAAACTTAAGAAACTAATGTCTGTGTTGTCTTTTTCTCTCTTCCTATCTATTAACAGCTTCTGCCCTGTAAAGGCTTCGAAAAACGAACCAGTTATCGCATCAAAAAGAGAAAACGAAAAAGTATACCGCCAATCTACCTTAGCCGTAGAGCGTCTTTCATCTTTGGAGTCTCTCAGTAAGATTGGAATCATCGTAAAGGATGAAGACATCCTACCTGTTCATATCGAACTGAATTCCTATCTTTATCTGGATACACAGGGTAAGGCCTTGGTAGGCGACAGGATTTC
>CAKUXT010000108.1 GCA_934700375.1 uncultured Bacilli bacterium
TGATCGTCTTAGCATCGGTCCTCGTTTTCACCTTCATTCTTCTCTTCATCATCTACATCACGAATGCTGACTTGAAGTTAGTCGAAAAAATCTATGACAAATTAGTCGCATATCACGATAAGAATCACACCGAGTCTAAATTATAATGAGCGTATTTGATCAACTGATAAAAGATACATACGGCTTGTTGGATAAGAAAGATTCTGTTCGCTTTTCTTACAGTGACAATTACAGAAAATTTGTCAGCGATAAACAAGAACTGATCTTCAAGAAGGAAACCAAATATGAGTTAGGCGGTGAGAATCTGAATTCGGTCGCTTACACTTTGTTTACAGAAGATAATGAGTTGGTCGACAAAGATGAGATCATTGTCATCGGCAAGGATTTATCCGAAATCAAAAAGGATTCTTCTTTTGCAAGGATAGCCTTAGTCAAAACAAAAGGCGCATATGAGCGCGGCGAACAGGCTTCTTACTATATCTTGGAGACCATCAACCTGAGAAGGTATAACATCAATCTTAAGGGTTATATGATCAGAACCTCTGTTTTAAGCAATAGAGAACAGGTAAGAGTCAACAAAGAAGCAATCAAAAACAAACTGTCTTTCCAAGACGTAGGCAGTATGTACATCGATGAATTCAAGAAGAATAAATATGTCGAAGCGGTGAAGATGATTTTCATCACAGATGAAGATGTCGACTACGTGAAACTTGAAGACATCAGCAATATGTCTTTGAAGATCTTCAGAGCGTTGAATCATGCTATTTCAGATCTGAAAATGGACTGCAAACGCTGCGAATGGCAGACATTATGCAGTCAGATTGAAGGTATGAAAGAATTACATGAGAAGATGATTAAACAATAATCGAAAACAAAAAAATAATCAAACACTTTGTTTTTTCTTTTGTGAATTGTGAAATCATCAAACGAGATGTGATTTCATTTCTTGGATTTAAAACAGCTGTCAGCTATGCATCATGTTCCTGATTGTAGGAGCTGGTATGTAACTGACAGCTTTTTCTATGGATAAAAATACGCCTTGCAAGAATGCCAATTTAGTTAAGTCAGTGTCTTAATTTTATATATTTGTCCGTTTTTGATTGTTTTAATCTTCTTTAGCAGTTACAATGTAAGCGGTTACTCGGTCGGTTGACCGATTGGGAGACAATTTTATGTCAGATATAAACAACACAAAGGACAAAATCATCGAGGCTGTCGAAGAGTTGATTGCTACAAGAGGCGTCAACAATTTTTCGTTAAGGGATATTGCAAACTATCTCTATATTTCCACTGGAAGCCTTTATTATCATTTCAAAACCAAAGATGAAATCATCTCAGCCATTGTGGATAAACATTATGCAATCCTGGAAAAGGATTATGATGCATGGCTTATAAAACACAAAGGTGAATTGACAGTGAGCAGATTCTTGGAAGTTGTGTTCTATAAGAGTACAGAGCTGTTCAATCATTCTAAGATTCATATCTATCTCATCAATGAATGCATGAGAAACGAAGAGATCAAAAAGAAGATACAGCAGTTGTGGAACGACTGGAAAGAGAAGATCACAATCGGTGTCAAACAAGTCTATAAAGATCATGACAACACGGATGCGATTGCTGACTTGATTCTTGTGACGATAGAAGGACTGATCGTCAAAACGGTTTTAGAGAACAAGGATCAGGATGATGTAGAGAAGATTAAGAGACTATTGGAGGGATTATAGAATGAAGAAGCTGGATAAGGTCAAAAAAATCCTGACTGAATATGATTGTCCACAGATCAGTGTACATGAAAGAGATGATATCGTGTTCTTGGAAGGAGAAAAGGATTCCTGGGACAAGATTGTTTCTATCGGCGAAAAGATCAGTAAGAGCGGATTGTATTCTCATGTTGTCAACAATATTCATCTGAAAGGATTCAAACAGCATATTTCAAAGCCTTCTATTCGCGATGACAAATTGGATGACAGACATGTCGATGTTCTTGTCATCGGCGGCGGTGTTGTCGGTGCAGCCATATTAAGAGAACTTACAAAGTACAATCTCTCCTGTCTTTTGGTCGAGAAGGGTGAAGATCTTGCTCTTCAGGCTTCTTCGAGAAATGATGGCTGCATTCATGTCGGTGTCGATCTTCATAAGGGAAGCGAAAAACTTCATTATCTGATCCGTTCTAAAGAGATCATTAAGGATCTATGCAAAGATATCGATGTCGAATACAGAGAGGATGGACAGACCGTCTGCTTTAAGTCCAATGCATTAAGACCGATCATCCGGACTTTCTTCCACTTCCGCTGCAAACAGAATCATATCACTGATTGGAAATTATTGAATCGTAAGGAATTGCTGAAAATGGAACCGAATCTGTCAGAAGAAGTCAAATTCGGTGTCTTCTTCCCGCATGCCGGAAGCATTTGCCCTTATAACTTCACCATTGCACTTGCTGAATCAGCAGTTCTTAATGGAGCAGAAGTCAGTTTTGATACCATGGTCGAAGACATGGTTGTCGAAAACGACGAAATCAAGAAAGTCATTACAAACAGAGGAACGATCTATCCGAAGATTGTCGTCAATGCAGCCGGTGTCTTTAGCGATGATATCGCTGATATGGCACACGATAAATTTTTCACCATCCATCCTAGAAAAGGAACGGATGTTTTGATGGATAAGAGCGTGAGAAAACAGTTATCCAATTCGGGTATTCAGATCTTCTCCATCAAGAAGAAAAGCCACACTTCCAATTCCAAAGGAGGAGGCATCATTCCGACTGTCGATGATAATACATTAGTCGGTCCTAATGCGATTGAGATTCCTGAAAAAGAGGATTACACGACCTCGAAGGAAGTTGTCGATAGACTGTTTGATAAACATTCTAAGACGATTGAGAATCTTAGACGCGGTGATACAATCACCTATTTCTCCGGTGTCAGAGCACCGACTTATGAAGAGGATTTCATCGTTTCGAAAGGAAAGTGGACAAAGAATATCATCCATGCTGCAGGCATTCAGTCACCTGGACTTACAGCAGCTCCTGCTATTGGTGAGACAATTGCAGAATTTGCAAGTGAAGAACTTCATGCAGAAAAGAGAAAAGACTTCAATCCGATCAGAAAAGGTATCATTCAGACAAGAAAACTTTCCGATGAGGAAAGAGACAGACTGATCAAAGAGAATCCAAAATACGGACATATCATCTGCCGTTGTGAAGAGATCAGCGAAGGCGAGATTCTTGATGCGATTCATTCGATCATCAGGCCGAATACCCTCGATGGCATCAAACGCCGTGTACGAGCTGGAATGGGACGCTGCCAAGGCGGATTCTGTCAACCGAATGTAGCGACATTGTTTGCAAAGGAAAACGGCATTGATTTGAAAGATGTTCATAAAAAAGGCGAAGATGTTCTGATTTATCGTAACAGTAAGGAGTAAGAGTATGGAACAGTATGATGTTATTGTCATCGGCGGTGGCCCAGGCGGACTAGCCAGTGCCATCAAGGCCAGCGAACATGCTAAAGTTCTCCTGATCGAAAGAGAAAATAAGTTAGGAGGCATCTTGAAGCAATGTATTCACGATGGTTTTGGAGTCACCCGTTTCAAAGAGAAGCTCTCCGGACCGGAATACGCATATAAAGAGATTGAAAAGCTGAAGGCGACGAATGTCGAAGTCTTGTTGAACACCTTTGTCACCAATATCAAAAAAGAAGACAAGATCCAGGTTACTTTCGTCAACGAAAAAGGTGTCTCTAAGGTTGTAGGAAAGAAGCTGATCTTGGCGACTGGATGCCGTGAAAGAACAAGCAAGCAGATTTCAATCCACGGAACAAATCCAACAGGCGTCATGACGGCCGGTCAGGCTCAGTACTATATCAATATCTTAGGAAAGATGCCCTGTAAAGAAGTGGTCATTCTCGGTAGCGGAGACATCGGTCTCATCATGGCTAGAAGACTCACTTTGGAAGGTGCTCATGTCAAAGGCGTCTATGAAGTCAAACCGACACCGAGCGGTTTAAGCAGAAATATCGCTCAGTGTCTTACAGACTTCAATATCCCTCTTCACCTTTCTCATACCATCACAAGAGTATTCGGAAAAGATCGTCTGGAGGCTGTTGAAGTCGCCAAGGTCGATTCGAAGATGCAAGTCATCAAAGGGACTGAGGAAATCATCCCTTGTGACAGTCTGATCCTCTCTGTCGGTCTGATTCCAGAAAATGAATTGGCGAAATCCCTTCATATTCCGCTCAATCCGTTCACGAAAGGACCGAGTGTCGATCAGACGTTTGAAACACTGGTCGAGGATGTCTATTCTTGCGGCAATGCGATGCATGTCAATGATTTGGCTGATTATGTCTCGGAAAGCGGAGAGATTGCTGCTTCTGATGTTTCAAAACTCAATGAGCATCAAAATAGGCAGCTTGAAAAAGTGAACTTTGACTCTCATTTCGGATATGTGGTTCCTTCTCATATCGATTTCAGCAAATCGACGGAGAAGATGACCTTCTATTTCCGTTCAAGAGATGAATACAAGGACAAAGTTCTCTTTGTCAGACAAGGTGATGAGGTTCTTTTGAAGAGAACCTATTCTCATCTTAGACCGCCGGAAATGGAAAAAGTTCTCTTGACCGTCAAGAACAAGGGAGAAGTCAGCTTCGTATTGGAGGATAAGAAAGAATGAAAGAATATATCTGCATTGTCTGCCCGAACGGCTGCCATCTCCGTTATGATGAGATCAATGATACCTGCGAAGGAAATCGTTGCCCAAGAGGAAAAGAATATGCCAGAAATGAATTCTCCCATCCAAAAAGAAGCGTAACTTCTTCTGTTAGGACAACTGTCGAGGGGTATCCTGTCATCAGCGTGAGAACATCAAAGGATATCGATAAGGAGTTGATTCCTGCATTGCTTATTGAGCTGAAGAAAGCACTTGTCACAGAGAAGTTAGGTATGAATGCCGTAGTCATCAAGAATGTATTGAACACCGATGTGGATATTATTACCACGACATCGATGCAATAGAAAGGAAAACTAAAATGTCTAAACCCTACAAAGGATTTGAGCCGAAATGGTACAAAGGAGAGATTCCGACTGATTCTTATCGTTCCATCTTCAAATGGGGAGATCCCAAGTTCATCAAAACACCGAAAGAAACCTTATTCTCCATGTTGAAAGAAACTTTCAATATGAAGAACGATGATTTCAAAGAATACAGTGAAGACCTTGGACTCGATAAGGTAAAGTTTGATATTGAAAAGAAAGTTGTTAGAGATGAAGACATCAGGTTCTTCAAGGAAGTTCTTGGTGATGAATTCGTTCGCGATGATGATTATGCAAGACTCAGTGTCGCTTATGGAAAGACCATGTACGACTTATTGAGACTCCGTGAAAAGAAGATTGAAAATGTTCCTGACGCTGTCTTATATCCTGATACGAAAGAACAGATTGAAAAGATCGTAAGTTATTGCGTCGATCATCATATTCCGATGTATGTCTATGGCGGAGGTTCTTCTGTCACACGCGGTGTCGAGTGCATGAAGGGCGGTGTCTCTTTTGATATGAGACTTCGCTATAACAAGGTCATCAGTTTCAACGAAGTCGATCAGACAATCACTGTTCAGACAGGTATGTCCGGTCCGAAGCTGGAAGAGACTTTGAACAATGCCGTTTCTTTATTCAAGGCTAAGAGAGCCTATACCTGCGGCCACTTCCCGCAGAGCTTTGAATATTCCTCTGTCGGCGGCTGGGTTGTCACACGCGGTGCCGGTCAGAACTCCACTTACTATGGAAAGATCGAAGACATTGTTCTTTCTCAGGAATACATCACGCCGAGAGGAAAGATCGTCACTTCCCATGCGCCAAGAGAAGCGACAGGACCTAGCATCAATCAGATCATGATGGGAAGCGAAGGCACTTTCGGTATCCTGACAGAAGTCACGCTCCGCGTCTTCCGTTATATGCCGGAAAACAGAAAACGTTACTCTTTCATGTTCAAGGACTGGGAGACCGCTCAGGAAGCAGCTCGTGAGATGATGCAGTGTGAAGGCGGCTATTCTTCTGTTTTCCGTCTCAGCGATCCGGAAGAGACTTCCATCATGCTTCGCTTATACGGAATCGATGAGACGCCGCTGATGAAGCTTTTCCGCCTGAAAGGATTCAAGGAAAAGGAGATGTGCCTGTTCTTAGGATTCTCCGATGGTGAAAAAGGCTTTGCCAAGAATGTCAGCAAATGCATCCACCGCATTGCCAAGAGATATAAGGGCATGAGCCTCACAGGCTTTGTCACGAAGTCTTGGGAGAAGGGAAGATTCAACGATCCCTATCTTAGAGATTCCATGCAGGATTTCGGTATCATGACCGATACCCTGGAGTGCAGTGTCAACTGGTCCAATATGGCAGAAGTTCACAAGCAGGTCCGCGCTTTCTGCAAATCAAGACCCAACACCATCTGCATGACGCACATGTCTCATGCTTATCCTCAAGGCGCTAACCTCTATTTCATCTTCATTGCTCATATGACGGATCTCAACGAATACAAGAATTATCAGGATGGCATCTTGGATGCCATTCAGAAGTCAGGTGCCTCGATGTCACATCATCATGGTATCGGAAAAGCCTTTGCTCCGTGGCTGGAAGGCTCTTTAGGAAAGAACGAATATGAACTCTTCAGAGTCCTTAAGAACCATTTCGATCCTGAATATCTGATGAATCCAGGCGGAACATTGGGCCTTGATCTGAAAGATGATGAGAAAATCAGCAAAGATCAGATCATCGATTTCATGAATCGAAAACAGTAAAGGAAAAGAGCAAAACGTTATGAAGCATATCTTTGTCATTAATCCGAACGCCGGAAAGAAGAGACTTGTCAATAATTCTGTGTAAATCTTTGTAATGCAAATGACTTCATCATTGTCATCAATCCGTATCGTCTT
>CAKUXT010000109.1 GCA_934700375.1 uncultured Bacilli bacterium
AGAAAAAACGACAACCCTTTTCCGAGTTGTCGTTGAAATACTGGCTTTCTGTCAGCGTCTTAAGTTAATGACATTGCTTTCAAGCCTCTAATTTTTTAACGCTGTTTCAATAATTCGAGAATATCTGCTTTTTCATCATGAAGAAGGAACGCTTCTTTTCCAATAGGAGAAAGAGACTTATTGACAGTCGAATTGCCTTGGACAGAAACATATCCTTTTCCGCCGAAATCGAGATATCCAACACATTCCCTGATCTCAGGGACAGCATCATAACCGACAAGTTCCGTATCGGAAAGGACTTCTGTCTCATAATCGAGATAGTCTGTGTTCGTAAACAGAGAAGTCATGACTTTGTTGACGGTAGAGGAAACGCAGAGAGAGACAGTAGCATTGATGTTGACCGCTTCCTCTAACGAAGAGGCGACATAGACCTGATATCCGGTCTCTTCAGAGAGACTCTTCTGAATGCTTTCAAGCTTTGCTAAACTCTCTTCGCTCGGCTTTGTAACAGTTCCGTCATCATTCAGATATTCCTGATAGAAGAGAACAGCATCATAATGATCGGAAGGAAGAACGGAGCCGATGCTCTTGACAGTGAAAAGAGAATAAGGAGAGGCTGCATTGTTTTTGAAGGTGACCTTTCTTCTTTCTCCGTTGTTGTCAGGAAGCGTATAGATCGTATAAGAGAGGGAGCTTTCATCAGAAAGCGAATAGCAATCCGGTTTGGAATTGTTGGCATCTCCATGATACGGATAGATGAGATAATCGCCATCTGTGACTTTCGAAAAGTCGATGAAGAACTTGTTGCCAGAGAAGAGAGAACGATTGCTAAGTGCTGTCATCGTATCATTGGTCAAATCATAAAGAGAAAAATCAGTGATGGTCGAATCCGAAGAGAACTGATGGCTTTTGATCGCATTCGGAGTGATCTTGTATTCTGAAAGGAAGAACTTGCTTCCGACAAAAGCATAATCATAAATCTTCTTTCTGTTGTTCTGTCCGAAAGAAGAATAGACGTTTTTGCTCTCTGTCACGCTCTTTCCAGTCAGTGTCAGATAGGAGTTGATATTGTTCTGATTGCCATTGCCATCGATGATTCTGGCGCTGAGACAATAGAGAGAAAACGCCAAAACGCCACAAGAAAGAAGGAGTGTGAAAGCACGAAGGAAAGAATGCTTCTTTTCTTTTTTCACCTCAGGCTGATCTGCCGAATCGTTTTCACTGACAGGCTGGTTCAAAGTCTCATTCTGGACTTCTTCCTGTTCTGTTTTCTTCTTTCCAAACATCGTTATCACCTCAATTAGAAGAGCATATCCTTATAGCAACGAGGATAAGGAAGCGTATCACGGATGTTGTTCATGCCTGTGACAAGCATGACAAGTCTTTCAAAGCCTAAACCGAAGCCGGAATGAGGAATGGATCCGTTTCTTCTTAAGTCAAGATACCACTCATAGGCGGGAATATTCATATTGAGTTCGTTCATACGATTGAGAAGCTTTGTGTAGTCACTCTCTCTTTCGCTTCCGCCGCAGAGCTCACCGATGAAAGGAACAAGAAGGTCAACAGCACCGACAGTCTTTCCATCATCGTTCTGCTTCATATAGAAAGCCTTAATATCCTTAGGATAATCGGTAAGGAAGATCGGTCCCTTGAAGACTTTCTCAGTCAGATAACGTTCATGTTCACTGCCTAAATCGAGTCCGAACTTGATGTCGCTGACTTCGAACTTGACGCCATCTTTGACAGCCTTCTGTAAAATTTCAATGGCTTCTTCATATTTGACTCTGGTGAAAGGAGTGTTGATAAACTCATCCAATCTTGCCTTTAAATCTTTATCGACAAAGTTGTAGAAGAACTCCATATCCTGTGCGCAGTCCTTCAAGGTGTTCTTGACGACATATTTGAGGAAGTCCTCTTCGATATCGCAAAGATCGCTTAAGTGTGCCCAGGTGATTTCAGGTTCAATCATCCAGAATTCAGCAGCATGTCTTACAGTGTTGCTCTTCTCAGCGCGGAAGGTCGGACCGAAGGTGTAGACCTTTCCATAAGTGAGAGCAAAAGGCTCGACATGAAGCTGGCCGGAGACTGTAAGATGGACATTGTCCTTGTTGAAGTATTCTTCAGGATGTTTGCTGTCTGCATTGACATTGAAGGTCTGTCCTTCGCCTTCGCAGTCATTTGCAGTAAGAATCGGCGTATGGATCCAATAATAGCCATGAGAGTGGAAATATTCATGGATGTAATAGGCCAAAGTGCTTCTGACGCGGAAAACAGCATTGAAAGTATTGGTCTTCATTCTCCACTGAGGATAGTTTCTCAGATATTCGAAAGAAGTTTTCTTCTTCTGAAGCGGATAGGATTCATCGACAGGGCCGACAAGCTCGACATGATCGGTATCGACTTCAAAGGGCTGCTTGTTTTCAGGGGTGAACTTCAAGACGCCTGTTGCCTTGATGGTGCTTCCAAGCTTTGCCTGAAGAGCCATCTCGTCGCCTGCTTTGTAAACAATCTGAACGTTCTTGAAGCATGAGCCGTCATTGACAGAAAGGAAGCCGATATCACCGAAGGTACGGTTGGTTCTGACAAAGCCGCCGACAGTGACTGTGGTGCCATCAAGAGAGGAAAGCTCTCCTGTTTCTGCCATCTCGTAGAGTCTCTTGACTGAATACTTTTCATTTAAATCCATAATTTTATTCTCCTTTATTTTCCTTCATCTTCTAAATTTCTGTTCGGTTCGCTTGAGAAGTCCATCGAAGCAAAGCGGTTCTGCTCAATCATATGATGGGCGACTTTTGCAATCATTGCAGCGTTGTCTGTTGTGCACCAAAGCGGTGGAATCATGACCTCGATGTCAGTCGATGCAAATCTTCTGTTCACCTCTTCACGAAGATAGGAGTTTGCGCTGACACCTCCGCCGACAACGACCTGCTTGACATGATAATCCTGACTTGCCTTATAAAGCTTGTCGAGGAGCTGATTGACAAAGTTGACTTCCGTAGAACGGGCATAGCATCTGATGACATCATCGCTGAGCTTTCCGTTCTCGTCTTTCTCTTCCTTCTCAATCATTCTGACCAGATGTGATTTCAGTCCGGAATAAGAGAGATTGTAACCATCAACCTTCGGTTTCGGTAGCGGGAAAGTCTCAATGGAAGGATCACGGCTTACCTTATCGATCATGACACCGCCAGGATAAGGAAGTCCTAAGGAACGGGCGACCTTATCGAAGGCTTCGCCGATTGCATCGTCCTCTGTCTCTCCGATGATTTCAAAATGCAGCGGAGAAGGAAGATAAACGATTTCAGAGTTTCCGCCTGATGCGATCAAAGCGATAAGAGGATAGTGGAAGTCTGTGACATATTCATTTGCATAAATGTGACCGGCGAGATGATGAACGGAAAGAAGCGGGACGTTGAGATACTGCGCAATGGTCTTAGCGGCCATCACACCGATCTGAAGAGCGCCGGGGAGTCCAGGTCCGCCTGTGACTGCAACATGCGTGATCGTATTGTAGTCAAAACCCTTTAAGGAGAGCGCATAAGAGAGAACTTTGGTGATGTTCTTCAAGTGCAGTCTGCTTGCGAGTTCGGGATAGACACCGCCGAATCTCTGATGGTCCGCAATCTGTGTATTGACTGAATTGACCATCAATTCCTTTCCGTTTTTCAGAATCGCTATCGCTGTTTCATCGCAGCTGGATTCTATCGCCAGAATAATTTCATCTTTCATGGAACAAGTTCCTTTCTATAACAAAGAGCATCTTCGACAGGGAACAGATAATAATTTTTTCTTCTTCTGTAGAGAACAAATCCGTTCTTCTCATATAAGGAGATGGCACGGATGTTGTGTTCTCTGACTTCGAGGAATACTGTCTTTGTCTGATACTCCTTCTTTAACAGTTCAAACGCATTATGAAGCAATTGATTGCTGTATCCTTTCCCTTCCTCTTCTTTCCTGATGGCAAGATAATCAATCTCCGCCTCATCAAGAGAGATTGACAAAGCGACAAAAGCGATGACTCTCTTATCAAGAGCAAGAAGAATCATCTTCTTGTCTTCATCCATAAGATAAGAAGTGAGGTTTTCTTCTTTCATCCCTTCGATTCTCTGATAAGGAAGAGAAGAGAGGTCAAAGGAAGAAGAGGCAATCATTGTTTCTATCATATCTTCAATAAATATTCAGGGAGGAAGTCTTCTTCATCAGCGGAGAAGTTTCTGAACTTCTCTTTCTCCTCCATCATCAGGTCAAGGACATCGACTGCAATGATATTGCGGCCTTTGAGTTCCTCATTGGCCATTGCATCTTTCTTTTCGATGACGATATCAGAATCATGAAGGGAAGGAATATCTTCCTTGTCGACACGGACAAAGGAAGTCTTATCGTCTTCTTTGCTTCCATAATAGAGATTACCGTTACGATCAGACAATGCAGCATGTTCTCCTTTTTGCATAAAGAGATCAAGTGTCGGAATGCCATACAGTTCGATATTCGGATTGAAGGCATAGATCGTACGGGGAATGGTCAGTCCTAAACGGATGCCAGTGTTGCTTCCAGGGCCTAAAAGAAGATAGAAAGCATCGACATCTTTCAAGGAGACAGAAGCCTCATCGAAGAGTTTCTGCATTCCTAAATGCATGCTTTCCAACGCTTTTTTAGGATCGGGAAGTTCAGTCTTGAACTTCTCCTCCCCATAAAGCAGACCTAACTGCAGTGCCTTTGTCGCACTGTTGATGAACAATGATATTTTTTTATTCTCTTTCATCTTGAATCACAATCTTTCTTTTTTCTTCGCCTAAATAAGTGAGCTCAACACGGATGACAGGATGATAGGAAAGAAGTGTCTTGTTTCCGAAGTTCGGCCATTCGACATAAGTGATGACCTTCTTATCTCCTAAGACTTCATCAAGTCCGATATCTTTTCTCTCATCATCACAGTCTTCAAGTCGATAGCAATCGACATGATAGAGGGTAAATTGATTGCCCTGATAGACCTTGATGAGATTGAATGTCGGAGAATTGATGATTCTTTTGACACCTAATGCTTTTCCGACTCCTTGGCAGAAAGCAGTCTTTCCCGCTCCTAAAGGACCGGTAGCAAGAATCACTTCACCTCCCTTAAAAGTCGAGACAAGATCTTTTGCTACCTGCTGTGTTTCCTCTTTGCTGTTTGTAATGAATTCCTGAATCTTCATAAATTATTCTGCTTTAGAGGAAATGATCTTTTCCATATTGTCGACGAAAGCAAAGATTCTGTCATTGGACTCTTTGAAAGCTTCGACACTTCCAGGAGTCTGTCTGTTCTTGACAGGGACATTCATGATGTCATCGGAGAGGTTGACACCGATTCTGGTACCGAAAGAGTTGACGGAAATGAAGAGGGACTGAACAATCTGATTCGGAACGATGGCATTGAGAAGAGCGACGGATTCTGCATCGAAGAACTTCTTGGCCTGAGTAGGATTTGCGACATAGCAGATGATGTTGTTTCTCAGTCCAGGAACCTTAGTTGCCTTGAAACCGGTGAGATAATCAGGAAGATTGGTGAAGTCTCTATCACCCATGAAGTAGAGGATGAAGCTCTCGTCAGAAGTGACTTTGAGATCATAAGCATAGAATCTTCCGAACAATCCATAACGATTGGTCTTGTTTTCGTTGTTCTTCTTGTTCTTCTCGACATCCTTGGCCTTCTTTTCAGCGCCGTTGGTGTTATTGGCTTCATCGGCAAGATCGATATCGACAAGAGTCATATCCTTATCCTGAAGCTCAGTGGTTCCGGTAAAGGTATCGTCAAGATCAGGTTCGATATAAGGAGTGCCATCGAGATTGATGTATTCCTTCGGCATTTCATTGGCCTTGGAAAGATTGACAGGAGGGATGATGGCAGCCATTTCAGAGATGACAAGCTTATGATTCTTTCTGGTGCATTCTAAGACAGAACGGGAATCGATAGAAGAGATCGTACGATAGCAGTGAGCCTGAATGAAGGCAGTCTCATCGACTTTGGCATCAGGGCAGATGACCGGGCTTTCGACATCCATCTTATAAAGGAGATAGCCGGCCAAAGTATCCTCATAATCGCCAAGATAAGCGTGAATCTGCTTGGCATCCTTTTTGGCAAAGTGACTTGTCATGATAAAGGAAGCGACGATCAGAACAGCAGAGATGCCTAAGACCGTATAGGTGATCCATGCCAATTCCTTGTTCTTATTGAGGAAGAAGACAAGAATGACAGCGATAAAGGCAACAAGCATGACGCCGATGGCGACAAAGTTGAACACCTTGGATTTCTTCAGTTTTGCTAAGTAGCTCTTTCTGACATTCTCGATTTCATCATCGATGTTGGCAAAGCCATCATAGACATAATTGACAGGCTTGAAATAAGCTTCGGCAGTGACCGTGTTCTGAAGATTGATCTCACCATCGAGCTCATCAGCTTTCATCACATTCTTCAGCTGTTTTTTCTCATCCTCGTTGTCCTGAGGAGAAAGGACGTTAGGATTGTCCAAATAGGTATCATCCTGCTTCATGTCCTCTGCTTTTAAAGAAGTCTCTTCTTTGACTTCTTCTGTATTTGCAGTTTCATTTTCAGCATTATTCATTGTCATTTCGGCATTTTCAGTTTGCTTGACTTCTTCGTTTTCGTTGACCATAGGTAAAACCTCACTTTCATAGAAAGACATACGTTAAAATTATAGCAAATAAAATTAGTTAAATATATATATATTTATGTCCACTAGTCATTACTCATAGGATTTGGCCATTTTAAGCCACAGTTTGGCACAAAACTCATTTTTTCTTGCTTATGTATTATAACTATGATATAATACTAGTATAAAACCTAAACTTTTCACGCTTTATACTACCATCACTTTTTTAGGCGCGAATTCCAGTCGGTGACGATGCCTTCT
>CAKUXT010000110.1 GCA_934700375.1 uncultured Bacilli bacterium
GCACAAGCCTCCGAAGCCTGTGGTCATGGGTTCAACTCCCTTCGGGCACACCATCATTAACATGATCACGAAATTGATCATCAGTTCTATGTTTGCTATCGCCAATATGTCAAAGAAGGCCAGTGCGATTTATCTGATTGTACTGACGATCCTTTTCGGAGGTTCGGTGTCTTCTCTCCTTTATGGTGCAATCTATCTGACAAACGGAAGAGATGACAATCCCGAACATGTCAAACTCATTCTGGTTCTTGGATTCGTTCTGTTCTTCTTTGTCCTTGTCATGATTGCACTGACTGCAATCGCAAGCAACTATGTCAAAAAGAACCCACATAAGAATCCGAAAGCACAGAACAAACAGTAAACGTATGCCTCTTTCACTAAGGAAAGGGGCATTTTGCTTTATCAAATCTGTTGTTAACAGCATGATGAAAAACTATAATCGTTCACGATCTTGAAAAGAGGTATATATCATGGATTTTAAGGATTATTCAATGTTGGATCTGATTGGCAACACGCCGCTTGTCCGTCTTAGAAACATCGAGAAAGCATATCATCTTTCTTCTCCAATCTACGCAAAGCTTGAAAGATGTAATCCTACCGGCTCCATCAAGGACAGAATCGCAAAAGAGATGATTCTTTCCGCTTTAAAGGAAGGTAGGATCGATCAGGATACTTTGATCATTGAACCGACCAGCGGAAACACCGGAATCGGATTAAGTGCCATCTGTGCCTCTTTAGTAATGAAGGCTGTCATATTCATGCCCGCCATCTGCTCCAAAGAGAGAGTCCAGATGATGGCTGCTTTCGGTGCAGACTGCCGTCTTGTCAAAGAGGGCGGAATGGCTAAATGCATCGAGGAAGCTGAAAAGCTTCATCAAGAAGTGAAAAATTCCTTTATTCCGCTTCAGTTTGAAAATCCGGCCAATTCTATGGCTCACTATAAGACAACTGGTCCTGAGATCTATTCTCAGACAGATGGAAGAGTCGATATCTTCATCTCTGCTTTCGGAACAGGTGGTACACTGACTGGTGTCAGCAAATATCTCAAGGAAAAGAAGCCTAGCGTTCTTTCTTTCGGTGTGGAGCCTATGACTTCAGCCTTCGTTTCGACAGAAAAAAAAGGCCCGCATAAGATTCAGGGAATCGGAGCAGGTTTCAAACCGGATGTCCTTGATTTGTCCCTCGTCGACAAGGTTCTCACCTGCAGCGATGAAGACGCTTATGAGATCACAAGAGAGCTTGCCAGAAAGGAAGGCCTTTTTGTCGGTATCTCCTCTGGCGCAAATGTCTATACTGCCATCAAGCTTGCAAAGCAATACCCTGGTAAAGTCATTGTCACTGTTCTTCCTGATAATGGAGAACGCTATCTTTCTGTTGAGGGCCTTTTCTGATTATGAATGAGATCATCCGCGAACTGAAAGAACAATTCAATGACGATAAAAAACAGATTGTCTTAGATTCGAATATTGTCACAGATTTCTGTATCAAGACCACATCTTTGCTGATGATGGATTATCTCAATCCAAAATACAACGATGATGATTTAGAGAGCCGTTATTTTGAATCTTCTTCCTTGCTCAATCAGATTCTGACAGGTCTTTCCATCACAGACAAAGAAGGAGTCAAGAAGCAGTTCTTCTCTGCCTTGCCAAGACTGAGAAAGACATTGAATACTTCGATAGATGCTATTCTTGAAGGAGATCCCGCTTCTTTGTCAAAGCAGCAGATTGTTTTAGAATATCCAGGATTTGAGGCCATCCTTTACTATCGTATCGCACACGAATTCTATTCGCTGTCTCTTCCGCTTTTAGCAAGGTCGATCTCTGAGCTTGCCCATCATCACACCGGCATCGATATCAACCCTGGTGCAACAATTGGCGATTATTTCTTCATCGACCACGGCACTGGCATTGTCATCGGTGAGACAGCTGTCATTGGAAATCATGTCAAACTCTATCAGGGTGTTACATTAGGAGCTCTCTCTTTGAAAAAGGGAAGAGACCTGATGGGAAAAAAGAGACATCCCACTGTCGAAGATTATGTTACAATATACTCTAACGCAGCAATCTTCGGTGGAAATACTGTTATCGGAAAACATTCGACAATCGGCGGTGATGTCTATCTGACACACTCTGTCGATCCTTATAGCATTGTTCTCCAGACTGACAAGGATCTCACGATCATCAAAGATAAAAACAAATGACAGGGGGCAGAGAGATGGCTTATACAAGAGATGATATTCCTTCTCTTTTCAATAAAGAGGAGTATAGAAAAGTACAGCCATCTGAGTATGCTCTCCTGCTTGGTTCGGATCCTATAAGATGCAAAAGAAGAGCAAAGATTGCAAGTGACTTCTTTCAAGCTGGCGGTGCTAAGAAGATCATTCTTTCTGGTGGAGTCAAACATAGATTTCATGATACCGAGAAAAAGGAATGGGAGATTCTTCGCTCATTCCTTTTAGAGTATGGTGTCAGTGAAGATGTTCTGTTAGAAGAAAATCAATCGACAGATACGATCACGAATATGATCGATTCTTTAAAAGTGATTGCAAAAGACAGATATCTTCTCGATGTGAAGTCTATAACGATCATCACAGAGCCTTATCATCTTCCAAGAGCCCTGCTTTTGGCTCATTATTTTCTTCCTTCTTATTTTACAATCCATGGTTATACAGAAAACATAGAAGAACAGATAAAAGAAGAAAGTGGATTGTTTGAAAAAGAGATCACTTATATCAATGATGTCGTAAATAGAACAAAAGGGAGGAAGGATCATGTTTGAAATCAAAAATAACTATCACACCCATACTTATCGCTGTGGGCATGCTATAGGAACAGATGAAGAATATGTTTTAGCAGCTATTGAAAAAGGATTCAAAGAAATCGGATTCAGCGATCACGTCTTTCTTCCGAATATGAACCAAGAAGGAATGAGGGGAAATTATGAAGAGTTGGATGGCTACCTCTCTTTCTTGAAATCCTTAAGAGAGAAATACAAAGACAAAATCAAGATCTATATCGGCTTTGAAGCGGAGTGGTATGGAAACTGCTACAAAGACTATTATGAGTCTCTGTTAAGAGACAAGGGTGTCGATTATCTGATACTCGGACAGCACTGCACCATCATCGATAACAGTCTTGTCTGGTTCTCTCAGTTCAAGTATGTGGATAAAGCCTTAGACTGTTATCGTGACTATGTCATTGATGGAATAAGGTCAGGATTATTCACGTATGTCTGTCATCCTGATTACTTCTTCTATTTCTATCCAGAATGGAATGAGCATACGAAAGATGTCTCTCTTCAGATCATCAGGGAAGCGAAGAAATATCATCTTCCCCTTGAGATCAATATGGGATATGATGGCTGTCATAAAAACGTCTATCTGGAAAGCAGATCATCTCATTATCCCTATCCTGAATTCTTTGAACTTGTAAGGCAGGAGAATGCGGATTGTATCTTAGGTATCGATGCTCATGATCCAAAGAGAATTCTGACTGCTGACTATCAGAAATTCTATCATTTCATCGAGAATCATAGACTGAATGTCCTTGATAAGGCAACGCTTGTCAATCCGTTCAGAAAGGACTGACAACGTAGTGATTAGATATTAGATTGTTAGATTGAGAATCAATTATTTTATTTTATGTTTCTTCAGTATCAATACGACTTAATCGTAATCATAATCATTGCATTCTGTTTCTAGAATAGCCGATGCATAGATAACTGATTTCAAACAATAACAATCTGTTTTGTCTCTTTATCTCTGGCACCCTCAAAGAAAATGGAAAACAAAGGTTTGAAGTAGAAAAACACTCTTGCTATAATTTTCGTGAAGCAAAAAAACGATATCAAGCAATTATAGACTCACCGATATCAGTAGATGACAAAAGTAATAGGAGGTGACTTATGGCAAATGAACTGACCAAAAAAGCAATGGTGCAAGCCTTTATTCAATTGCTTGCCGAAAAGCCGTTCAAGAAGATCACAGTCTCCGATATCACAGATAGCTGCGGTATCAACAAAATGACTTTCTATTACCATTTTGAAGATATCTATGCTCTACTTGACTATGCACTTAAATCAGAGATGAACAAAGCCTTAAACGGAAATTACGATGCATCCAACTGGATGGATGGCATGAAGAATATCTTTGAATCCTGCTTAAAGAGCAAGTACTTAGTCATGAACGCCTATAAGTTCAATTCCAGAGGGAATGTCGAAGCTATTCTTGATCCGATTGTCTATCAGCTTACCTATCATGTCGTAAAAGAAGAGGCCGGAAACCATAAGGTATTGGAAGAAGATTTGGTCTTTGTCTCCAACTGTTATAAACATCTTCTTATCGGAACCGTCCTTGACTGGGTCAAAGACGGCATGAAAGAGGATTATCAGAAAGTCGTCAAGAAGATTGAAAGATTCCTAGACGGCGAGACAGAATGGATCCTCTCTAAATTCGAACAGGTCGAGTAAAAAAGCAGGGCGCGATGTATAGCGCTCTGCTTTTTACATGACGATTCAGTCTTCGTTGACGTAGGCCTGCAGGTTGTCGCAGATTTTTTTCAGTGTCGATGCAAACACGGCTGCATCCTCATCGGAGATTCCTCTTCTGGCTTTGAAAAGAGCAGCAGTTGCTTCTTCCTGAAGATCTCTTGCCAAGATCTGACCGCTGACTGTCAAAGAGATCTTTTCTTTGTATTTGTTCTTATTGTCGTAATTGATGTATTCTCTTTCCTTTAGGACTTTCAATGCCTTAGAGACTGCAGCTTTGTCTTCAATTGTCAGTTTGACGATCTCTGTTGCAGAAAGAGGGCCTTTATAACTCAGATAAAAGAGAATCTCGACATGAATCGTCTTCAGATCTTTGTTTTTAACGGCTTTGCTTTTCAACTTGAAAACGCATTTGGACGCCAATCTGATATAGGTGAAAAAGTCGTCTAATCTCTTTTCTTCATTCATGCTGTTAACCTCTTCTAAAGAAACTCAATGCAATTGTTCCAGGACCGCAATGGGTGCCGATTGCTGCACCGATTCCATACATAGGAACTTCCTGTATGTAGGATTCATAAATCGGTTTGCTCGCTTCTAAGTATTTCTGAAGCAAATCATCGCTTCTTCCCGAATAGCCGACACATAAGGGCAAAGAGAAATCGATGCCATCATATTTATCGATTGTCTTATTGATAAGATTGTGGGCGTTTTTGTAACCTCTGGCTTTGCCGACGATTTTAATAGCCCCGTCTTCCAATTCGATGACCGGCTTGATGGAAAGAACATTTCCGATAAAGGCGGTAGTTTTGGAAATACGTCCGCCTTTCTGTAAATATTCTAACGTATCGACAGCTGCTAAGACAACAATATCTGCTTTCTTCTTATTAAGGAAAGAGACGATGGCATCAATCTCCATATTCTTAGCCAAGCAGTCTAAAGCAAGATAGACTAAGTTTCTCTGTCCGACACAGACGGAATTGCTATCGACAACATGGACTTTATCGCTTCCTATCATGTCTTTTGCAATCAGTGCACTCTGATAGCAGCCTGATAATTTAGAGCCTAAAGTGATGCAGATGACATCATTTCCTTTCTCCAGTTCTTCTTCAAATGCTTTCTGATAAGTAGTCGGATTGACCTGTGTTGTTTTAGGATATTCGTGAAGGTCTTCCATACGATGATAGAATTCTTCGTGGGTGATTGTTACACCATCGAGGAATTCTTCTTTTCCGAATATGGTGACAATAGGAATTACTCTGATTCCTAATTTTTCCGCTTCGTTCTGCGGTATATCTGAGCCTGAATCTGTAATAATCTTAATCATTGTTTTCTCCGATTTGTTGAATAGTCCACAATATTATACTCATCATTGTTGATTATTCAACAATTCTTTTGTTTTCATTATTCACCTTCTATATTCGTATTGTTTATGATTTGATCCGTTTTTTCTAAAACAAAGACAAATATTCAGAAAACTAACAAATAAAGCTGCCAGTGGTGTATAATCTAAAAGTCATTCATCTGAAAACAACTTAAAGCAATATAGGATGATTTGATGATGAAATCCTTCTTTGCCGGATTGATGGAATGGTAGACATGTGGTGCTTAGAACGCCATGGGAACACCCGTGCAGGTTCGATTCCTGTATCCGGCACCACGATTGAAACACGCGTTCGGTTCATTTTACCGGAGGCGTTTTTATTTACCCTGACAAACGGTTGACTATGAATCCGAGTTTCAAGCCGTACAGAACTAGGATGATCATCGTAGAGGAAAAAGAAGACATTCCAAAAAGAGAAGCCTTGTCTATTACAAATACAGATGCGGCTGTGGGAGAGAATTCATATTATCCTGTGATGAACTTTCCAAGAATCACTATTCGCGCGGATACACCATAATACCACAGGCCGAAGGGAGAAGAAACGACTGGGCTTTAACAAAGACAATCACTTCATGAAGTACATGACAAAGCCTACAAGACACGTCTGTCTATCCTCAAAATCCTGCATATCCTAAGTCCATTGCATCAAAAGCAGTGACAAATAGCGGCAGATGAGAAGAAGTACCGTGGTTAAATAGATACGGATATCAAAGTCCTGGATTCTCGTTGAGAATTTCCATCAAAACCTTTTTGGCTGCATCTGATTCTGCATAGTTTCTTCTGTAATAATAATCGTCACATTCCTGGGTAGCAAACCCTTCGACAGTGCAAGAACATTTCCACAAGTGCCGATTATCATCATCCTCGGATTGATCAATTATCTCATAGACAGGCTCACTGATCATCCCTTTTGTATAGAGCTTATTTAATGCCCCTTTAGGATTTTCAAAATCCTGTTCTTTGATAATGGAATCCTTGTGTATGTATTCCTTGTTTTCCACTTCATCAAGGAATCGTTCAG
>CAKUXT010000111.1 GCA_934700375.1 uncultured Bacilli bacterium
CTATATCAAAGACGGTCAGCACAGCATCCTATTCTCAACACAGATCATCTCTGATTTGGAATCGATTGCCGATTATATCACCTATATCAAAGATGGAAGTATTGTCCTCTCTGATGAAAAGGATGCATTCATCAATGCTTATCGACTTGTCAATTGTTCTAAAGATGATGCAAGACAGATTCCTGACGACATCATTATCGGAAAGAAAGAATCCTCTTGTTCTTTTGAAGCCTTGATCAAGACAAAAGACAAAGACAGACTTCCCTCCTCAGTCCTTTTATCCGTTCCGAAAATCGAAAACATCATGATTCTTACAGAAAGGGGAAAATAAAATGAAAGCACTGTTGAAAAAAGAGTTTCTGCTTTTGCATCCCGCATTCTATTTCGGCTACCTTTGCCTTCTTCTGATCTTTATCCCCAGCTATCCGCTTGCTGTTGTCTTCTTCATGCCACTTACCATCAGCATGAATGTCTACGTTTCCACTATTGTCGACAACAACGATATGATGTTCTCTTCTCTGACACCGATTTCAAAAAGAGATTATGTCAGAGCCAAGCTGTTTATGGCGTTGTTCTTCGAATGCAGCTATATGTTGCTCGCCTTGCCTCTATTATTCATACGTAAGTTCTGTTACACACAGGATATCATCATGAACAATCCTGGTATAGACAGCATCATTGCAACCTATGGTTATGCCTTTTTATGCTATGCTTTCTACAACATGGTACTTCTTGGCATTTTCTTCAAGACAGCACCCAAGAGATTCATGGCCACTGGACTTTCTCTTCTTACTGCCGGTTTGACTTTCTTCTTCTTTGGCATCCTTATTGCCTATATTCCTACTATCGGTGCCAAATTGGATTACGGAGGAGATATCCTCGTTCAGATTCTCTATCTTCTCGTCGGTCTGCTTTTCTATGTTCTTCTGAATGTTCTCACTTTCCACATCTGTGCAAAAGAGATGGATAAAAAGGATCTCTAGATATGGATATTGTCATTTCCCCCTCTTCAGACTATCCGATATATAAACAGATCGAAGAGAACATCAAGACAGAAATACTGAATCATAAACTAGAAAAGAACACGCTTCTTCCATCCATCAGACAGCTGGCATGTGACTTAAATGTTTCCGTCATCACTGTCAAGAAAGCATATGAAGAACTAGAACATAACGGATTCATCTACTCATTTCCTGGCAAAGGATTCTATGTCAGTGAGATGAGCGAAAGTCAAATCGATATCATCAAAAAAAAGATTGCAGCAAACACACTGCAAAAGCAGATTGAATACTTAAAAGCATTAGGTGTTGAGAAAGAAGATATTTTATCGATTATAAAAGAAAACCTCTCTTGCTATGATTGAATTCATGATAAAATAAAAATATATTTCACGAAAGGAGATACCCTTATGTCAATAGGTGGAATCATTGGCGTCATTGTCGGTTCTATCGTCGTTATTATCCTTCTGGTACTAGCCGTTTCTTATGTCAAAGCCCCGCCGGATACTGCAATCATCATCACCGGTCCTAGAAAACAGCGTGTTTTGATCGGTAAAGCAGGTTTCCGTTGGCCTTTCATCCAAAGAATCGATAAATTGCCTCTCAACCTCATTCAGGTCGATATCAAGACACCGGATGCCGTTCCTACAAGCGAATTCATCAACATCTTTGTCGATGGTGTCGCCAACATCAAGATCGGCAACACACCGGAAGACATCGCAAGAGCCAGTCAGATCTTCCTTCAGGAGAAGCTTCCTGGCATTCAGGCTATCGCCAAAGAAGTCTTGGAAGGAAACATGAGAGAAATCATCGGTCAGATGAAACTGACTGACCTCGTCCATAACCGTGACCTCTTCGCTGAGAAAGTCAAAGAGAATGCTATGCAGGATATGGCAAGAATGGGCCTTGAAATCATCAACCTTACCATTCAGAATTTCTCTGATAAAGAGAATGTCATTCAGAACCTCGGTGTCGATAACATCACTCAGATTCAGAAGGATGCCCAGATTGCAAGAGCCAACAGCGAAAGAGATGTCAAAATCGCTCAGGCCAACGCAATGGAAGCCGCCAACAAGGCAAATGTCGATGCTCAGACAAAGATGATCCAGCAGAACACCGACTATGCCTTGAAGAAAGCAGAACTCAAGACACAGTCCGATACCGCTCAGGCAAGCGCCGATGCTGCATATCGCCTTGAAGAGCAGAAGAGACTTGAAGAGATCAATATCGCTCAAATCAATGCCGATATTGCTAAGAGAGAGCGTGAAGTCGAATTAGGTCAGAAAGAAGTCGAATTGCAGCAGAAGCAATTAGAAGCCCAGATCAACAAGAAAGCGGATGCCGAAAAATATGCCGCAGAGCAGAAAGCACAGGCTGACCTCTATCAAAGACAGAGAGCAGCTGAAGCTCAGTTATTCGAACTGCAGCAGGAATCCGAAGCCAAGAAGATCCAGGCAGAAGCTGAAAGAGTCGTTCAGGAAAAAGCAGCTTTGGCAAAGAAGCTTGAAGCGGAAGCCGAACGCTACGCTCAGGAAGAGAAAGCCAAAGGTATCCAGGCCGTCGGTCAGGCAGAAGCAGAAGCCATCGAAAAGAAAGCGGAAGCAATGAAGAAGATGGGCGAAGCATCAGTCTTGCAGCTCATCCTTGACAGCCATGTCTTGCCAGACATCGTCAAAGCAAGCTCTGAGCCTCTTGCCGCCGCCTATTCGCAGATTGATAACATCACGATGTATGGTGAAGGAAATACGACTAAGCTCGCAAGCGAAATCACCAACAATTCCAGTCAGATCATTCAGTCCGTCGAGAAGAGTCTCGGCATCGACTTGAAAGCTGTTCTCGCTGCTTACTTAGGTGGAAAGCTTGTCACTGCAAGCGAAAAGAAAGAAGACAAAAAAGAAGAGAAGAAGGCCGATAAGTAAATCATATCTTTGATCAGCTACTGCCTTGTGCAGTAGCTTTTCTCTTGAAAAAAGTTTAATGTTTACTTGAAAAAAAGAATTGTGTAGTTTTCCAAAAAGTGCCAAAAAAGTGCTAAAAATAATGAGTTTTCCATACAAATCAATAAAAAAGTATGAAAAACAGCAAAGATTGTAAAGAAAATGTTTTGCATTCAAACGTTTTCACGATACAATGAAACTAGGAGGATAACTTATGATGAAACAAAAAAGATATGTCTCTTTATTATTCATTCCGCTTTTCCTCGCTTCCTGCGGAAATGCCGGCAATGAAACAAAGCTTCCCAACAGTGGAACAGCAATCGATACAACAGTAGGAAAAGAAAAACTGAAAGCTGCAGTCAAAAGTGAAATCACGCCCGATGAATCCAAGAGCGACGCTTTCGGATTTACAATCAACGGCGCACACATCAGCGAAAACATGGATGGCTCTATCACGATGGGCGGTCAGTCTTTAGCTACGCTCGCCTCTAAAATCGAAGCCAGAAGCGGAATATTCAATTTCGGCGTCAAGGGAATAACATCCTCTTCCGCTAACGATTTCCGCGCTACGCTTTCTGCCGGAATCAATATCAACGGCGCTTCCTCTGTCACGTACAATCAGAACATTACTGCCCCAGTAAGCGTCGATAACACCGATACTGTTTCTCCGCTTACCAATGTCGAATTCAAAGGCAACTATAAGGCCTCTGCCGACATCTTGGAAAACAATCTCTACATCGATTTATCCAACAAGCAGGTCTTCTCATTTATCAGCACATATTTCGGTCAGCTTACAAGCTCCCTTCCTGCCAATGGAAAGATGATGATTCCTTTAGGTCTTGAAGACAAGGACTTCCCGCTTATTGATGCAAGCAATGTCGCCGATTTCGATGCCGGTTATGAAGAATTCTTCAAGGACCTTCCTCAGGGCGGCGAATTCAAGGATCATGGAAATGCAGGCTTCTCCTATAGCGGAAAGATGGGAAAAGACGCCCTTGAAAAAGAAATCGAAGATGACAAGGCTACCGACGAATCCTTAAAAGGTGCGTCCGTTGCAGTCAATGCCGATTCCTATTTCGGCTATACTCTTCTCTTCAAAGAAACAGGTTTTGTCTCTTTCGGAATCGACGCTTCCATAGGTTTTAACATGACAGCTGATCTTTCTTCTCAAATGATGCCTGGCATGAACGCAATCAAATTTACAGTCAGCGGAAACATTTCCTTCGGCATGAAATTCAAATTCTTAAGAGGAGATGATGTCAAGTTCCCGACTGTCAAAACAAAAGACTTCACCGAAACAAAAATTCAGTAAACAACCTTAAATCAGTGACAGAATCTCTAACCTCGCTGTCACTATGTTATAGGCCCCAAGAGTCAGCTTCGGCTGGCTCTTTTTTGATTCAAAAAGCCACCAGCCTTTCGACTGATGGCTTACGTTCAATCAAACGAATTACTTGACAGGATTGACAACAGTTGTTGTTCCGTCGGACAAAGAGATCGGGCAAGCTTTATAGTAACCATTGTAGTTGACAATTGCAGTTTCTAAAGTAACCTGCTTACCAACAAAGCCAGCCTTTTCGATGAATGCATACTGACCGCTGTCACCGGAGTAAATCATTAAGGACTTTGCGCCTTCTTCAGACATAGCAGCTTTGCTTTCATAGAAGACAATATTAAAATGTCCTCTACCCGAGGTGTCAACTTTCTGAACATATGCAGAAGTCTTGTAGATCATCGCAGTGTTTGCAATAGTGAAATCGGTGTCCATAAGATCCTTGAAGCCGATTTCAGTAAAGCTCTTTGTAGAATACCGCTTGTTGGTTCCGACAACAGCTACAAGAGAACAATTATCAATGGCAATTTGAGTCTTGGCACCATCCTTTTCGACTTCGTTTCTTGTACCGTTAACGACAACTTCATCGCCGTTGTTAAGGCCAGAAAGATCTTTGAAGAGGCAGACAACTGCTCCAGTATCATCAATGATATAGACACCGGACTTGTTGAGAGTCTTTGCAGAGACAACACCCTTGACCTGTACTTCGGTGCCGACTTCAGCATCGATAGCCTGTTTGACTGTAGAAGCTTGGCTTGCAGCATCAGAGAATGCGACTTCAACCTTGGCTGTTTCAGAGATTTCACCATAGGTTGCTGTGATGGAAATGACAGATTTGGCATCGCTGACATTGTTGATGTGGAAGATTTTCTTTCCGTCTTTATTTTCGAAATAAGCTAATTCAGTATTGCTGGAAGTATAGGCAAGCTTGACTTCAGACATGGAGATGAGTTCAGAGGAATAAGAAGTGACAACTTCCATTTCAGGGTCACCGGCATACTGTTCATCGAACTGGCTTGTTGCGATATAATCAAGGACAAACTTCGGTGCCTTTTTCATATCGAACTTATAATTATCGACTGCAGTGACAGAGACAGGAACGAAACGATAAATAGCTCCGTTTGCAGTGGATTTGCAGTTGAGGGCAGTAAGATAGATATCGACAACCTTGCCATCGAACTCATTCAATTCAGAATAATCAGAACCGTTGTTGGAAGTATAGACATAAGAACCGGTCTTGTTATCCAAATCATCAATATAATAGTTGACGTGTCCATCGCCCTGCTTTCTGTTCAAGATGGCAGTGACATGATAGAGGCTTCCGGTGATATTCTTCTCAGTAACCTTGGTATCAAGAATTGCTTTGATAGTTGTATCTTCAATACCGGCCTTGGAGAATTCATTCTTTCCTTTATCAGTAGAAACCAATGTGGTCTTAGAGACCTGAATGGCACCCTGATAACCAATCTGAGCAGCAAGATTGGTTTCCTTTTCATCGATATAGTGTTCAATTTCACCGATGACAGTAACCTTGTTTCCTTCTCTGACCTGAACAGTTGTGAATCCGCCATAGATGAAGATAGAACCAGTCTCATCGACAAGGAGGAAACCGTTGTAGTTCATCTTCTGGGTGAAGGTTCTCTTAGCGACAACACCAGTGAGCTTAACCTTTGTTCCGACAGCAGCTTCTCTGCTAGCCTTGACAGTCATTTCAGTATAGCCTTCAGTGCTGACATTGTGCTCAGCCTTTTCGATGTTCTTGATGATGGATTTGCCTATTTCAGGAACTTCCTTGAAAAGCTTTAAGGCACCGGTCAATGTGATGGTATCTCCAACGTGAGGAATATAATCCATTTCATTGAAATAGATGGTCTTTCCGCTTGCATCCAACATGTTGCAACCATAGACAGGAAGGTCATTGGTTCCATCGGTCAAAGTGAGCTGACCATAGAAGTAATTGGTGTAAGACTTGATTTTTCCTCTTACAGTGTAAGAAACAGTCTCATCATTGAGTTGGGCCAAGTCCATTGCATCAGCAACAGAATAAACTGTCTCAGGCTTTACATCACTAGTAGGAGGAACAACAGAGTCAGGATTAGATTCCTTTCTGTCACAGCCTACAGCAAGAAAAGAAGCAAGAGCCAAAGCCAGAATACTGAAACGTCTAGTCGATTTGGAATTCATTGTTTGTAATATCTCTCTTTCAATTAAGCATAACAAAAATCGAGTATAAACTAAACATGAACATTTGTTTATGAAAGCGATTTACATTTTGCAAAATATCGATAGTAATCAATAAACACAAGATTAAGTATGTCAAAAATGTAAGCGGTACCATTTTTAACGATTTTTATAAAAAGTCAAAGAAATTGAATAGATTATACACTTAATCCCAAACTTTTCATGGTTTATACTACCATGTAGATGAAAATGCCGTTTC
>CAKUXT010000112.1 GCA_934700375.1 uncultured Bacilli bacterium
TCCTTTCCGGCCGATGGCCAAGCTAGCTTGGCCATCCCTCCTTCTTGACTAGCGGTCCAAGAATTGGGTACACATCACTTTTGATGAATATCTGGAATACATTGAAAAGAATAAAGAGGACTATGATTCGATCAGGTCCGAAGTTGATCAAAGAAAGAATGAAGACTATAAACGCTTGAATCTTAAACGTGTCCTTGTTGATCCAACTATCGATTTGAATCGATTCCATTATTCGTTTGTGGAGACATTGATTTACGTTTATTTTAATAACGGAGAAAGCAAGTGTGATGACTGCTATGAGGTATTGAAACGTATTGATAAGCTCAAGCAACATCGAAAGGAAGTGATTTGCTACTTTGCTAAAACCATGCGCTCCTTTGGGTGTCATCAATATGCTGGCGTTAGAGAAAAATGGAAGGAAATTGATGACTTCTTTGTTTCAGAATTAGAATTATATGCTGACTATTATCTGACAGACAATGGCGGCAATCAATTCTGGAATTCAAAGTCTTCTATGTATCTTTTGTCAGCCGCCATTGTCTTGGCAGATAAAGGGAACTGGGAAATTATTAAGACTTTGATAGAGAAGCAACTTAAAAAGAATAGTAAGAACTATCTTATTCGTGTTTCTTTGGCGTATAACGCAAAACAAATCTATGATTTAGATAAGGAATATTTGTTTGAAAAGGTTCCTTTTATTTTCAATACTGAAGATAAAATAGAAATTGAAGGAGTATATACCGGTTTCCTCTATGATTCAGTGTTTTACCGATTTTATGATTCTGATTGGATTGAATTCCTTCGTGATAGAGGAATCCTAAGCGATATTTTCAGGAGACAATATAGGGATAATTTTATCGAATGCTATGGAGAAGGCTTGTTTTTCAGAGTCATGTTTGGAGAACTGCCAGTTGATATTGTTCCTGTCATAATTGAAGCAGATGGGTTGACTGCATTTAGTATGTTCCTTTATGAATTGATAAATAAAGATAATGAGCAATATGGTGAGCATCTTGACTCTTTGCTTTTGATCCTAAAGGCAATAGAACCATTGCTCAAAGCTAAGCAGGATCGCTATATAGAACGATTCTTGCAGTTAGGTCATAAGTATTCTCAGTTAAAAGATGAATGCTTTATCATCATTGAAAAACTATGCTCTTTTGGTTTCGATAGTATACATATTGAAAGAATCAGAGAGGCTCTTTCCGGATATTCCGAAGAGGATAAGATTCAGCTTATTAAATGGATAACTGTTAAGATGAAGTGCCATGAGTATGAGAGCGAGTCCCTTATTAAACTTCTTTTTGATGATATTGATTGGACGGGTAAGAATGATGACTTCAAAGATGTCATTCTAAACTTGAAAAAGAACAATGAAGCTGATTTGATAACAAAAATCTGCGAAGAATATTCTAAAAGATATGAAATTGATGAAAAAGGTTCTAAATGATGTGAATTGAGAATTCAGAAGAGTTTGAATCACCATTGAAATCAGGCCCTCTGATTTCAATGGTGCATGTGTTGTGGATTCGAGCATATATGATGTTTAAAGAAGAAATACATTGAAAAATAGGAAAAGTTCTTTTTACAAAGCCGAACATATGTTAAACATTTTGGTCAAAATCGCTATTTGTTTAGCACATCTTTAGCGGTCATTATGGTATTTTAATGAGGCATATTAAACACATACAAATATATGCGCATAATGATGGACTATTTCTGAGCCATTATTATGAAAGAAAAAAAGGAGAATTTCAGATTATGAAGAAAGAGATTAATTCGAAGTCGAGAAGAAAGTGGATCATGGGAGGCTTGGCAGCTTTTGCTTCTGTTGCTTTGCTTACTACTGGTTTTGCTGTCTGGGTTGTCGGTGTTACTCAGGATAAGAACAACCATGATGTTGGTGTTTTTGTTGCCACCTCATCTAACGCGAATGTTACCTTTGAGGCAAAACTTGCCGATAGTGATAAATCTATCTTTTTGGATGAAAAAGAAGCGGTTGATACTCACAAGTTCGTTAATACTGGATCTGTGGAAGTAAAGGGTGATTTGTCTATTACATTTGCTTCCATGACTATTAAATATGGTCTTGGCGCTGCTGATTTATTTAACGAAACTAATGGCTATAAAGAGGTTGCTTTTACGATTAATACTTTTGAAGAAAACGAAACAACCGAGGTTGGCAATTATAATAGTGTCCTTGTTAGCAAAGATGACAATAAAATTGGCACGGGTGCCAGAGAAGCTAATGAAAGCGGCTGGACATATATCACCGCTCCAGTTTCTATTTCTTTGACAAAATTTGACAAAGTGGTTGATCCTACAACAAGTGCCGTGACTTTGACTTTAAAAGATGCTGATAAGGTAATGGAGTTTACATGGGGAACATTCTTTGGTGGAGTCTCTCCGTGCACATATTACAATAAGCTTGTTGATACTGGTAAGATTGCCAAAACTGTTGAGAATGCTGATTTAATCAATGCTGAAATTAATCAGATGCATGATGCATTGGATACTGGTAAGATTCGTCTTACAGCATCATTGGCTAAATAATAGAAATATAAAGGAATATATATTATGAATAAATTCAATAAAGGAAAATTAGTTGGTATTGTTGCCGCTTCCTTATCTGCTGTTTCTTTAATGGGTGTCGGCTTCGCTACCTGGGTTATCGGTTACCAGAATACTGAAGCAAAGAATGATGTTATGATTTCTGCTGATAAGGTTGAATATAAATCCTTAACTGTCAGTGTTACATTCAAAGATGGCATTACTTTAGGTGAAGATGGAACTGCTACCAGTAATCCTGAATTTAATTATGCTGCTGGCACTGATGGTGTCAAAGGCGATATGAAGACCGAAGCAACCTTTGAATTGACTGTTGGTAAGGACTATGTTGCTTCTGAATTTAATTTCAAGAAAGTCAACTTTGAAATAGTTACTGAAGAAGGCTGTTTAAACAATAAACCTGCTGAAACAAAAGCGGTCTTCTTGACTGAGAGACCTTATAACAAAGATCTCACTTATTTTGATGCTCCTACCTCTATTGATATTCCTACCGATTTAGATTTCGCACACGCTACGAAAGTTAATGAATTTAAAAATAAGGTTACATTCGGCGCTGAGCTTACTTTTCCTTGGGGAAGTATGTTTAATCATATAAGTCCAGTTTCATATTATGATACGGGAATTGAAACCGCTACAGACAAAGAAGCCTACGCCGGAAATGCATATCAGGAATTAGATGCTATGCATACCAAATATAGTGTCTCTGGTGCTAAAATCAAACTTAAAATCAGTTTGGCCACGGCCTAAATTTAAAAAAGAAGGGATAAATGATTATGAACAAGTTCAATAAAGGAAAATTAATCGGTGTTGTTGCCGCTTCTTTATCCGCAGTTTCTTTGATGGGCGTTGGTTTTGCTTCTTGGGTTATCAATGGTGCTAAATCTACTGATACAAATGATATTACTGTTAATGTTGAAGATGTCATTGATAATCGAATCACTATTTCTGGTGCTACTGTAACTGATCCTATCATTAAGTTTGATGCAAATAGTAATACTTCTGGCGATTTATTAGAAGCACAAGGAACAAATGAAGATTTGGAATTTTCTATTAGTTATACTATTACAAATAACAAGAAAGATAATAAATTTAAAGTTTTCGCTTATATAACTGAAAAAGCTAAACAGACAGGTGAAAGCGATAAACAGGCAGCATTCTCTGCTGCAGTTAATACTAATAAGTTGATTCAAATGCCTGATGCATTGAATATCACTAAATCTGATACTAATTACTCTGGTATGACTGCTGCATTAACTTTTAGTGGTACTGCTATTCCGACAGGAACTGATGCCACTATTACAGAAAAGGTTGTAGGAACCACGTATACTGTCAGTCAGAAATTTAAATTTAACTGGGGTTTGGCTTTTGCTAATAAGAATCCTGTTGAGGTTTCTTCCACTGACAATGTACATAAAGTTGGTGACTCTGCCGAAACAACTAAAGCAACTGCCGATATTTTGAAAGATAATTTAACTGCTCTTAGATCTGCTAATTTGAGCACTTTCAAAATTACGATTGCTCCTTTTATCGTTGCATAATCCTTATTAATGTCTGCAGTTGAAATCATCACTCTATTCATCACAATCCTATGTCTAGTCAGTTTCTGTGCTGTATTTACGATCCTTTTCAATCATTATTACAAATCTAATATCGATTCGGTGTCCTCCGGTAAGGAGGACATCGAATTGATTGATAATGCAATCGATGAAGAAAAAGAGAAACAAAGTAAATCAAAAAAGGCATGGAGACTGGTAGGCAAGATTTTTTCATATGTTTTACTCGGTGTTGTCTTTGCCTTCTTTGTCTTCTCATTGGCATCGAAGATCCAGAACAACACGATGCTATTTGGTGATTCTACCTTAGTTGTCATTGCATCTGGCTCTATGTCAGAGAAGAACAACGATATCATTAAGAAACATCCTGAACTGAACAATCAGTTCGATACTTATGACATCATTGGAATCACAAAATACCAAAAACAGGAAGAAGTCTCTCTTTTTGATGTTGTAGCTTACAAAAACAAAAAGAACATTACGATTGTTCATCGTATTGTTGAAATCCATAAGGATGATAAAACAGGTGAAGTATCCTACCTTACACAAGGTGATACGAACCTCTATGCTGATAATACCAGCAATAGTCAATATGCTGGTTATCTCACTTACGATAAGATCGTCGGCAAATACGACGGCAGAAGAATCAAAGGCTTAGGCATCTTTGTCATCTTCCTGCAATCGCCTGCCGGCATTGTCACAGTCCTATCAGTTGTCTACTGTCTATTCATGTTCGATCACTTCTCCTCGAAATACAAGAAGGCGATTGCAGAGAGAACAAATATGCTAGTCAAACTGATCGACTATGATCTAAGCAAAGAAGAAGTCGATGATGTTGTCTCCAACTATCATGAGACACTCCTCTATAAGAATCAGCTGTATACCTTCCAGGACGGCAAATATGTCGGTAAGGAAGACAGTGATACAGAGATCAAGAAGCTGAAGAATCATATGGTATTAGTAAAACGTGAGAATGGTACTATCACCATCACTGTCACCAATACCAAGGACAACACTTCACAGATTTATGAAAACGTCTCAGAAGAGGATGCTTTAGATCCAAGTAAGTTTATTAAAGAAGATGTCGAAGACGAAGAAGATGAAGACGACGAAGAAGAGGACAAAGGAGAATAACTCCCAGGAGGTAGGAAGATGTTCAAAACATATTTCACAAGAAAGAATTTCATTGGCATTGCCATGACCTTCTTCTATTGTCTTTGCGTTCTGATTGCAGGTGTTGCCATTGATGGCAACAACCCATTCTTCGCAAAGAACAATCCGATTCAGAATATGGCAGCTGCAGTCTTCCCTGTAAAGGATATCAATGGACTGACAGCCAAGGGAGTACCGGCCGGTTCTCTTCAGGCTTATATCTTATTGATACTCTTTGTCATCTATGTTCTCCTTTGCACATCAGCTATCATCTATGAAGTAAGACTTGCAAAGTATTATGAAGAGAAACCGACGACATTGAAGTGGTGGATGACTTACATCATCACCTTTATTCTCTGCGGTGGATTATGGACTGGTATCTCCATGGTTTCTCAGATCTCTGACAAACCCTATGGATATTATATTGCAAACTCCTATCTCTTCTTGGCTGAAGCCATTGTCTTCGGCTTATTGGTCTTTGTCATATTAGGTTCCTTTGTCTTCAATTTATGTCTCTTGGTTGTCAACTTCAAGAATATCGACAAACCGTTCAGATTCTTCGATAGTGAAGCCCAGGAAGAGAAGGAAAAGGCTGAAAAAGAGGCCGAAGAGAAAAAGGCCCAGGAACAGGGCGAACTTGCTAAGGCATTCGGAGAGGGCGATGGAAATGGAAATGGTAATGGAAACACAACAGGCGGAAGCGGTACAGGCTCTGGTACACTGACTGAAGATGATTCTTCTCCGTTAAATGAGAAGGAAAGAGTCTTCCCTGGCCTCTGCTCTATCGACTATGCCAATATGTCTCTTCCCACCGATGTCTTTGAAGATAACCTGACACTGAGTGAACTCTGTGTCAGATTCAGAAACTATCTTGCCGATAAGGAAGGATTATACTTCGCTCCGATCTTCATCGAAGAGTTCATTGCAGGTCTTGCAGCCTCTAGACTCATCATCTTGGAAGGTCTCTCCGGTACTGGTAAATCCTCACTTGCCCGTTACTTCTCCGAATTCATCTCCGAGAAGTCCTTCTTCGAAGCCGTTCAGGCCACATGGAGAGATCGTACCTCCATCTTAGGCTACTACAATGACTTCTCCAAGACCTATAACGAAACTGAATTCTTAAAGAGATTATATGATGCCTCCTATAAGGAGAATCATATCAACATCATGGTTCTTGATGAACTCAATATCTCCCGTATTGAATACTACTTCGCAGACTTCCTCTCCGTCCTTGAATATCCGGAAGACGAATGGAAGATCAAGATCATGCAGTTCCCATATGACTTTGAGGCTCCTGAACATCTCACGGATGGTATCTTACAGATTCCTAGCAATAC
>CAKUXT010000113.1 GCA_934700375.1 uncultured Bacilli bacterium
GGGATGGCGCCCTTTTTTGTTCCTGGATTCCGGAATCCAGGAACAAAAGGGTTACACATAAATTATTCTAGTTCCGATTTATCAAAAAAGATAATTATGATGCTTTGAAAAGACAGTTGAACGGAAAGAAGAATCCGGTTCTTGTCATACCTGAAATCATTGTCGAATATGGCTTTAGCTATGAGGAGGCTTCAGCATTAGGAATCGATGCTTTTACAGATAAACTGAAGAAGATAATCGATGATACATTGAAGTCATTCAAGCTGAAATAAATAGTCCTGAAAATCGTACATAGAGAATCAGCTGTCCTAATTTCAGGACAGCTGATTTGCTATATTCTAGTCGCTTAGGAAAGGAGAACATAAGCGATATGAATCAGCAGTTTTTAGAAAAAGTATACGGGTACGAAGAGGTCAAGAAGGAGTTGAAGACAATACAGGATTGGTATTTCAATTGCGAAAGTTTAGGAGAGAGAAGAAAGATGCTTCCGAAAGGAATCCTGTTTTATGGAGACCCAGGAGAAGGGAAGACACATATGGTAAGAGAATATTCAAAGTCTTTTGGGTATCCGACTTTCGTCATAGAAGGCAATGATGATAATGTTCTTGATGAAGTAGTGAAAACCTATGAAAAGGCATCAAAAGAAAAGAATGCAATCGTCGTTATCGATGAGATTGATCGCCTGATTGAAAAAGATGACAAGCTGACACGTATCTTGATGGCTCAATTGGATGGATTCAAAACATCGACAGTTCTGACTTTGGCTACTTGCAATCACTATTACTCTATACCGGAAGCATTACGTCGACCGGGAAGATTCGATAGACATCTTCAGCTCTTCATCTCTGAGGACAGTGATCTGCTTGATGTCATAAGAGGATTTTCACGCGATGCCGGAATCAGTCTAAATGAAAATGATGAAACTGAATTGCTTGAAACCTTCTATCATTGCACCCCTAGTTACATCAAATTCGTTTTCAATAATGTCGCATTGCGTTTCAACCATAAATGGACGATTGCAGATATCATCAATACTGCTGATTTTCTAGAGACAGGGTTCCTTCAGAAAAACGAAGATTTCAAGATATCCAGAAACAGGGCAATACATGAAGCAGGACATGCAGTCTATCTCTATCTATTCTGTAAAACTAAGAAATTCTTGCGTATCTTTTTTGATCATAAAGGCGGACATACCGCTTGTAGAAGCCTCAGTCAGTATCAATCAAGAGAGGGGAAAATAGAGAAGGTCAAAGCTGCTCTTTCTGGTATGGTAGCAGAAGATATCGTTATGAAAAAACATGAGATCGGATGCGAAGATGATCTTGAAAGAGCATATGATACGTCTTATTTCTTGATGAATGAAGTCTGCCTTGATGGAGTAAAGAACTATTGCTCTTTAAATATGAGAGAGTGTTGTTCAGATAATCTGAAAAGAGTATCTGAACGCAATGCATCTATCTACCTAAAAAAGAACTATAGAATCGTCAGAAAACAGCTTGGGAGATATAAGGATAAGATCATTCGGGTTGCAGATGTTCTGATGAAGAACAAAGAAATCAAAAGAAATGAATTCGTTAAGATAATGGAAGAAAAATAACGATATCTCTAATCTGAAAAGCGGATTGCCAAACGGCAATCCACTTTTCAATCAAATGATTATTTGCTCATTCTGTACGTGAAGATTTCTCTGAAGTTGTTCTCGTAATATTCTAATCCTTCCTCATAATCCATGCCGATGATCATCATATCGACAATCTCAGGCATGCCATGAGAATATAAGTCAGGATAAGGACGAATCCAATTGACATCATTGTTGATGGAAAGATTATCAAATGATGCTATTACAGGAGTGTCCTCTTTGATGTCTTGGAAAGCTTCCTTATAGGAAATATCAATCTTTTTATCCTTGATGAAACAGGTCCTTTCTGTAATGACACCATAGAATTTCTTATCATAGTCGATGAAATACTTATTTTTTCCTGATTCTGCGAAAGTGCCTTTGAATACAGGATCTGGCATACGGACAAGCCAACCCTTCAATGGCGTTTTATCGCAATAGTATTTGCTGTTGTCAGGTAGGTCAATGGTGACTGGTTCACCGCATCCTGTCAATAATAAGAAAGCTGCGAACAATAAATTTCTTCTTTTCATAGTTAGTCCCCCTATGTTGATAAATACGTCATGAAAGGTGAGATGTTCAATTCCTCGTAGTGTTCTGTTAGTTACGTATATTTTGTCTAAACAACATACTTAATGTCAAGCATAAAAATTAATGTAGAAAACAAAAAACAGACAGAACACAGTCTTTGAGAAGTGTTCTGTCTGTAGTGTTTATAGGAGTTGGAAATTATTATTCGGCTTGTTCGACTTCTTCTTCTTTTTCCTTCTTGTCGTCCTTGTCTCTGAGGATAAGGTTCATGATGATACCGACAATCATGGCAACAGCAGTGGAAGTGATGGTGATGACAGGGCTATCGACATGACCGAACTTCAAGGCAAGTCCGCCAATACCGCAGACGAGGATAGCGGAAGTGACGAAGATGTTCTTGGTCTTGGACATATCGACGTGTTCGTTGATCATCATCTTGACACCGGAGGAAGCGATGAATCCGTATAAGAGCAAGGAGACGCCACCAGTGACGCAGGTAGGAATGGTCTGGGTGAGGCCCATGATAGGAGAGAAGAAGCCTAAGCAGATGGAGAAGACACAGGCTAACATCATGACTTTGACAGATGCGATCTTGGTGACACCGATGACAGCGACGTTTTCACCGTATGTTGTATTGGCTGCACCGCAGCAGATACCGGAGACGGCAGTGGCGATACCATCGCCCATAAGGGTTCTTGTAAGGCCAGGTTCAGTAAGAAGATCTCTCTGTAGGATACCGGACATATTCTTGTGGTCACCGATATGTTCGCAGATGGTGACAAAGGAAACAGGGATGAATAATAAGGCGATGGTTCCGATCTGGGAAGCCTTGAAGGTGTTTGTCAGAGTGAGAACATTTCCGGCTTTATCGTAGAACTGAGCAGCAGAACCGGCATAGTTCCAGTTCTTGGGCATGAAGAGGAATTCAGGAAGATCGAGGAAGGACTGAACGGTGATATTTGCAACTCTCTGTCCATCAGCATTAACTGTGGTAAAGAGGTTGATGAGCGGATCGAAGTTGACAATGTGGAAGTATTCGCTTCCGCATCCATAGTATCCGATGAGGGTGAATAAGACGGCGGTGAGATAACCGGCACCCATACCGATCATGAACGGAATCAAAGCAACTGTCTTCTTGCCGTAGAAGGCGCAGATAGCAGTGACGATCATAGCGACAACACCGCAAAGGAGAGCGACGAGGTTATAGGATTGACCGTTTCCGCTGGCGGAAGTGAGGTTAGAGATAGCAGAGCCGGATAAGCCTAAACCGATGACCATGATGACAGGTCCGACAACGATGGTAGGAAGAAGCTTGTTGAGCCATTTGACTCCGGCAAACTTGATGATGAGGGCGACAACGACATAGACGATTCCGACAAGGGCCATACCGATAGGGAGTGCCCACATGTTGGCAGTCTTGCCTAATAAGTGGCCAGCGGCATCATAGACTTCCTGGCTTCCTAAGCCGACAGCTGCAGCCATCGGAGCGATATAAGCGAAGGAGGAAGCTAAGAACATCGGCGCTTTCATTTTCGTAAGAATAATATAAATCAGCGTACCGATACCGGCGGAGACGATGGTCGGAGCGATCATTGTCTGTGCCAAAGAGGCTCCAGAGACATTGATGTAGCCGCTGAATACAATAAGAGGAACTGTAATACAGGCGACAAACATGGCTAAGACGTGCTGGATAGCCAAAATAATCCAGGAACTTACCTTCTTCGGCGATTCGTTTACTTCTAGTATCATCCCATTCTCGTGCATAGAGATTCTCCTTTCCGTGTTTTTCTCAAAAAAAGAGGCTTAGGTGAATGCCTAAGCCTCAAAAACACGATATTTATGGATTGGAAATCATGAAACTACTAGCAGAACAGAAAATCTTGGCCTTAGTCTTTTTGACGACAGAGATGACAAGAATTTCGTTTCTTTTTCTGTTCATGATTTTTAACCCGCGGACTATGATAAGGGTTAAGGATAGAAATGTAAAGAAAAATTTTCACTTTTTTATTTTTTCTTATTTTTATGATACGAATGAATTACACTGGAATCTTCTATGAAATGATAGTGTATTGCTATGTGTATTATGAGAAATGATTGTCAATATTCTAGATTGGATACAGTAAAGGCAAGACTGTATTTGCTGGAAGAGTATTTTCAGTTGATGAAGACATTGAGCCTGAAAATATTCTGAATAGATAATGATAATGTTTGTTTAGCCCTTGATAGCCTCTTTTTAACAAGGGTATGGAAGAAGGCCAATTACATATATGTAACACGAAAAATCATTAACATTTTGTATTTATGTGGAATTCAGGCTTAAAACATTTTGTAAATATCTCGATGGTTATCGAAAATGCAGTAGCACAGGCGCTTACTGCATCGGGACATGAACTGCTTTTCCATCGGTTTGATAGATATGAAATCGATTTTCTGCTTACTTCAGGCAAGAAGCTATTGCCTATTGAGGTGAAATCATCTTCTTATAGTAGTCATAAATCATTGGATAACTTCCAAGCCAAGTATTCGGATAGCGTGAAAGAGTCCTACGTCATTTATGGAAAAGACTTGAAACGCGAAGGGAATATAACCTTCATTCCATTTTATATGACGATGTTCTTATAAGGAACAATGCAAAAAGGGGTGTCTAACCGAATGGTTAGAACACCCCTACTATAAGATTAGCTGATAGATGGATCTACTTCTTGCTTTTGGCAAGATACTCTTCCATCTTTCTTTCGTCTTCCAATTTCTTCTTGAATGCTTTGGATTGCTTTTCGATGAGTTTTCTGTTTTCGAAGTAATTGACGCCTAATGCGCGTCTGACGCGCATGACAGTCTCATGAGCCTTTTCCTGAGCCTTGAGAGATCCTTCCTGGAGAACTTTGTAAACACCAGGAATATCCGCTTCAAGCTCTTTTCTTCTTGCTCTGATCGGATCAAGAACATCATTCAAGACATCGGCGAGGAAACGTTTGACTGTGACATCGCCTAAGCCTCCTCTTTCATAATGAGCCTTAAGCTCTTCGAAATTATGATACTGAGGGAGATATTTTTCAAAGTGCTTGTCCTCTACAAAAGCGGAGAGATAGATGAAGACAGGATTGTTTTCCGTATGTCCTGGATCTTCGATCTTCAGATGGGTAGGATCTGTGAACATCGTCATGACCTTCTTGCTGACGGTCTTTCTGTCATCGCTGAGATAGATGCAGTTACCTAAAGACTTGGACATCTTGGCCTTGCCATCGATGCCAGGGAGTCTTTTGCATGCTTCGTTTTCAGGAAGCATGATCTTACATGGAGTCAATGTATCTCCGTATAAGGAATTGAACTTGTGGACGATTTCATTGGCCTGTTCGATCATCGGAGCCTGATCTTCGCCGACAGGAACGATATTGGCATCAAAGGCAGTGATATCGGCTGCCTGTGAGACAGGATAGCAGAGGAATCCGGCAGGGATAGAGGAGTCCTGGAACTCTCTCATTGCCAATTCGCTTTTGACTGTCGGGTTTCTTTCCAGTCTGGATAAGGTCACCAAGTCAAGATAGTAGCAGGTGAGCTCAAAGAGTTCAGGAACATGAGACTGGACAAAGATAGTTGTCTTTGTCGGATCCAATCCGACAGAGAGATAGTCAAGAGCAACTTCGATGACATTGTCTCTGACCTTCTGGGGATTGCCGGCGTTGTCTGTCAAAGCCTGTGTATCTGCAATCATGACATACATCTCATCGAAATCACCTTGATTCTGAAGTTCGACTCTTCTTCTCAGTGATCCGACATAATGTCCGATATGAAGCTTACCGGTCGGTCTGTCTCCGGTCAGCATAATGCGTTTTTCATTTGTCTTTTCGTTTTCCATGACGTCACCTCATAACAATTTAACTAAAGAGAATTATACCATATTCAAAATGCTCGTCCTATCGAATATTGTGTTCTTAAACAAACAGATAACTTATTGTTGATGGAAACAATCTGCTAATTTTTCAGAATGTATTTTTAAATGTGTTTTCATTCTCTAAAGGCTTGTGATAGAATACTAAAGATTATTGTCCCAAACTTTTTGCGTAGAGGGGTTGTAATCGCTTACATTTTTCTATATAATAACTACGAAGGAAACTATTTATGACTACATTTAAAATCATTGTAACTAACATGGGTGGACTTACCTCCCGTTCCAGCGCCGAACTCGTCGAAGAAGCAAATCATCATAGATGTAGTGTCACTATGAGACTTGAAAACGGAGACGAATGCGACTTGAAGTCAATTATGAACGTATTCGCCTTATCTCCGATTGATAAAGGTGCAACACTCACTATCATCTGCGAAGGTGAAGATGAAGATAAAGCCGTCTTAGGTTTCGAA
>CAKUXT010000114.1 GCA_934700375.1 uncultured Bacilli bacterium
GGATCCGAAAATCGCCTTCCGAGGCGGGAATCGGGGCTGAAAACCGATTTTTGGGTATGCGTAATCACTAAAAACGATAACAATATTTTGCATTGGCTATCTGATTACTGATATAATTTGGAAAACACAAGGGGACAAATATGATCAGAACAAGAAAAATATTGATGATTGCTTTTCTTACATTCTTTGCATCGATGAGTTTTATGAGCAAAGACAAAACGGATTCTTTTGCTAGGATTGAAAAGAAACAGGCCTTAGATACAAATGAACTGTATCTATTCAAAGAAGGAAAGTGGCATAGCTCATTAGGTGCAGTCTCCTATCATGGGACAAGCAAATTCATACCGTATTCTGAATTTTGGCAGGCGGGTGGAAACATGCATGACAATGTCACATTTGCTAATGCCTTCAACATGAATGAATGGACGACCATCCATGTCAAAATGGAACAGGAGACATACAGCGGACAATTCGGTATGTTCGCTTATAGTTCAATCGGTTGCTATGATGGCTGCGCTAAACCATTCACAGATGACAATGGCTCTTTTGTAGCAAAGATAGAAGACTATAAAGGACAGGCGACACAGACCTGTTCCTATTGGAAGAGCGAACACAGCAATAAAGCAGATCACACATTGGATTTAGGTAATATCTCTGGCTTTTATTTCGGCGGATCTGAGGGGAAGTATAAGGTATCTGAAATCAAGGTGTGCGGCAAAATCGGTACAGAAGAACCAGAAGTCGAATATCATGCGACAATCGTATCGGAACATGGAACAGTCACACTGTCTTGTGATTCCTTTAAGGCCGGTGATTCTGTCAGTGTTCAGATAACACCAGAGGAAGGATATGAGGTCGATACGATCGAAGTGAAAGACAGTCAAGGCAATCTGATTGAAGTCAAAGACAATCAGTTTGTAGCTGTTGAATCGGATGTCACTGTTACAGTCACCTATAAGAAAACAGCAGATGACAAGAAACCGGAAGAAGATAAGACAAGCGAAAACAGACCGAGTACAGATAAGACGACAGAAGAAAACAATACAACTACAGATAAAGAAGATAAGACTACAAATAAAGGTGATAAGACTACAGAGGAAAACAATACGACAAAGAAGGGATGTTCTGGAAGTATCATCGCTGCATCCAGTCTTATTTCTGTATTTGCTCTTACCTCAATTGGCTTTGTCTTAAAGAAGAAAAAACAGGATTGATCGTTCTTTGATGCAACATGATGCAACCTCTTTTTTCATCTGATAAAGGGGTTGCTTTTCTATTGAATCAAGAATCATCTCATAGAGATGATTGATGAATCGAAAGAAAGCGATACCGAATCAAGAGAAGACACCTTCTCTATTTTTGCGTTGATATTTTCATACAAAGGGCAAATATCTATGAAAACATGCTTGACATGTGTCATATATGAAAATAATTTTCGTGAAAACATAAAATCAATAAAAAAATATTGCAAGCGCTTTTATTTGTTGCTATAATTTGGTCAAATTAGGAGGGCTTTTCTATGTATAAGGCCAAACACGTTCTGACTATCGCATTCCTTACATTCTGCGCTACGATGAGTATGACGGGAAGAAATAATACTAATAGTTTAGTCGGTGCCGAGAAGAAGTTCGCCGCTGCAAGTGATGAACTTTATCTGTTCAAAGACGGCGAATGGGACGCCTCACTTGGTACTGTTACTTACAATAGTACATCTAAATATGATGAAGCGACAAAGGCCTGGGTTGCAGGCGGATACAATATTGGAAACAATGTTCAGTTCGCTACTCCTTTCAACTTCGGAGCATGGGAAAAGGTCTCCTTCACTCTTGCTGAAAAAGGCGGATGGATGGGTGTCGGCATGATGTCAAAGAGCACTGCCGGATGTTTTGATGGATATCGTACTGAATTCAAGGATAACACCGGAACCTTCGAGCTCAAGACAGCTGATTATAAGGATAAAGCGACAACAAGCTGCACTTGGTGGAAGGCTGAACACTCCTCAAGCAATGATGGTTCCTTCGTATTGGATGTCAATAATGTTTATGGCCTTTATTTATGGGGAGCCTCTTATAGCGTCAAAGAAATCAAAGTCTCCGGCAAGATCGGAGAAGCAGGCGGAGAGACAAAACCGGATACAGAGCTGAAAGATGACGTTCTTCTTTCCAGCCCTGCATATTCTGCTTCCACTTTCGATGAAGGAAAGAAAGTCGCAAAACTTGTATATGGTGCAACAGAGGTAGAAAGCAGCAATTATTATGTCGTTGCTGATGGTGGAACATGCAATGCAGAATCCCTCTCTGTCAAGGAAGTTGAAGGAAAGAATGTCATTCATGCAACAGGTGCCAGCAATATCCGTTTTGATTATGCAAAGGGATATGATCTTACTTCTGCAGGTCTCGATCAGGGCAAACTGAAATTTGATGCAAAGTTCACAGTCAAAGAAGGACAGAAGATCAAATTGAGATTGTTCGATGGTTCCGGCCAATGGGGAGAAAGATGGGCTTCTGAAACCGAACTTACCTTAGTTGGAAATAACGGCGAATGGAATACCTATGAAATCGACTTCTCTGCTTTAAGCAAGATTGCAACAATTTCCAGCTGGGCCAATCGCGATAAAAAGCTCCTTCAGTTGGATAAGATCAATGGTATCGGATTCAACAGCGGTGAAGCTTTCGATATGGAGATCAACAATATCCATTTCGAACATAAGAACAACGGCAAAGCCATTAAGAGCCTCACTGTCAATACGACAAAGAAAGAATACCTTATGGGCGAAGCATTCGATATGTCCACAGTCATAGTCGATGCCACTTATGAAGATGACAGAGTCGTCAAGAACATCTCCAGTTATACTTTCAAGGCTCCTGCAGCTTTGACTGAAGAAGACAAGACTGTCACTTACACAGTCAGTTACAACGATGTCAAAGCCACCGGAACCTTAGAGCTCAACATCAAAAAGGCTACCGGTATTGAAATTGCAACCATGCCGAGTAAGACCACCTTCAAGGAAGGTGAAACAATCGATCTCACTGGCATGAAGGTCAATGCCTTATACGGCGAAGTCAAGGTCGAAAATGTAGCATATACAATCGATCAGACAGTCGCATATGTCGGTTTGACCAAGGTTGTCATCAGCTATGCCGGAAGCACAGTTGATCTTCCTATCACTGTCACAGCCTATGAAAAGAATTTCGCTATGTTCAACACCTCCTACACTGCAAAAGGCGAAGAAGGTCCTGTCTTTAAGGACGGTTATTATGCAAGCAACGGAAGTCTTGTCTCTGAAGGCGAGAATGTATACTACAAGCATGAAGACACTACCGGATGGAAATCTTCGCGTTTCAATTTCTCCGATGGTGCAAACCTCAATCTTCAGGCTGTTGCAGTAGAATCTCTCGATGCTAAGATCTTCGTCAGATACAAAGCGACTGAAGGAGATAAGATTTCCCTTGGCTTGATGAACAGAGTCGAAGGATCCACTTGGGATAATGCCTATACCACAGCTTCCGCCAACATTGTCAAAGACGGTGAATGGCATATTGCTACCTTCCTGTTATCTGACTTCGATAAGAATTACGAAGCACATCTAGACAATACTACCGATCTTCCGACTAAACCCTTGAACTTCAAAGAAATCAACGGTTGGCTCTTGATCGGAATGGCCACTATGCAAATCAGCGACATCTCCGTCAAATGGGATGGCGACCTCAGAGGCGACTTCGATGATAAGGCTGCTCCTAAGCTTACCTATACCGGAGAGAGAACCTTCAACCTGAAGGAAGGCGATGCGGCTCCTGAAATCAGTGCTACCGCTTATGACATCATCGATGGTGATGTCGAAGTCGAAAAGATCTGGAGTGAAGGAAGCGTTGATGAGAATGGAAAGATGCTCCCTGGCGATCATACTCTCATCTTAAGAGCTACCGATAAATCCGGCAACGCTACAAATGATGCAGACTATACCATCACTGTCCATGTTGAAGCGAAGTCTTATACAGCAACAACATCTGCTGAACACGGAACAGTCACCTTATCCTCTACTACTTATAAGGCAGGTGATGTCGTTACAATCACTGCTGCTGCCGATGAAGGTTATGAACTTGATACTCTTACAGTCAAGGATGCAGAAGGCAATGCCATCGAAGTGAAGGATAACAAGTTTACTGCTCCTGCTTCCAATGTCACAGTCACAGCCACATTCAAGGCAAAGGAAGTCAAGCCGAATCCTGATAAGACAACAGAAGCCAAGCCTGGTACATCTGATAATGAAGCTCCTAGCAAGAAAGGATGCGGCGGAAGTGTCATCGCTGCCTCTAGCATTATTGCTACTTTAGGCCTTGTCGGTGTCGGTCTTGTTCTGAAAAAGAAAAAGAGCAGAGAATAATCCGTTATAATCAATGTGGCTGGTAATTTATTATCAGCCACAATTTATTTAAAAAGAGATATCCCATGGCAAACTTAAAAATCGAACATCTTGATAAAATCTATCCTAACAAATTTCAGGCGGTCTATGATTTCAATCTGGAAATCAATGATCAGGATTTTGTAGTCTTTGTCGGTCCTTCCGGTTGTGGTAAATCCACAACTCTCCGTATGATTGCAGGACTGGAAGATGTGACTTCCGGTAAAATCTATATCGACGGAGAGCTGGTCAATTTCATTGAACCGAAAGACAGAAATATTGCAATGGTCTTCCAGTCCTATGCTCTTTATCCGAACATGAATGTTTTCGATAACCTCGCTTTTGGACTGAAGATGAGAAAGAAGAAGATACCTGTCCTTGATGAAACAGATCCGAACTATCCGACCTATGTTTCACTCAAGGAAGAGATTGTCTCATTGAAGGAAAAGATGAGAAAAGACAAGAGACAGAATGAGGATGTCTCCTCTTTGGAAAAAGAAATCTTTGAAAAAGAGATTGAACTCTACAATCTTCAGGAACGTATCAAGAAGGTCAAAGAGATCAATCAGAAAAAGGTCAAAGAGATCACTTCTGAAATCGAAAGTGCCAATAAGAGCATTGCAAAGTATAAGGCCGACATCGAAAAGATCAAGGCTGAAATAGAGAAGTTCTCTTCCCGTATTGAAACAGAAAAGAACGAGAAGAAAATCGCTAAGACAAAAGAGAATATCGAAACTCTTAAACAAGGCATCTCTTTATACGAAAAGAAAATCGAAGCCACTGAATCCCTTCTTGCTCTCGATCAGAAGAAACTTGATTTCTACGCCAATACTCCGCTTGAAAAATACAAGTATCAGCGTCATTCAAAAGATGAGATCACAAGAAAGATTCATGAAGTCAGCAAGATTTTAGGAATCGATGAATACTTGGCAAGAAAGCCATCTACGCTCAGCGGCGGTCAGAGACAGAGAGTCGCTATCGGACGTGCGATTGTAAGAAACCCCAAGGTCTTCCTCATGGATGAACCTCTCTCTAACCTCGATGCCAAGCTCCGTGTTCAGATGAGACAGGAAATCATCAGAATCCATCGCGAGATCGGTGCAACGACGATCTATGTCACACACGATCAGCAGGAAGCGATGACGATGGCCAACAAAATCGTCGTCATGAAAGACGGCCATATGATGCAGGTCGGAACACCGCAGGAAGTCTTCAAGCATCCTTTGAACAAGTTTGTCGCAGGCTTCATCGGAACGCCTCAGATGAATTTCATCGAGGCTAAGGTGAATGGTGATGTTCTCTCCTTTGATGACAAGACCTTTGCTCTTGATGAGAATCAGAAGAAAATCCTCTCCTCCTATCAGGGAAAAGATATCATCTTCGGTGTCAGACCGGATAGTATCGAACTGAAGGATGATGGCGCCTATGAAGCAAAAGTCGATATGGTTGAGCTTGTAGGCTGCGATAAGATTGTGTATCTTGATATGAACCATAGAAAGATGATCTTAAAGGTCAAAAACTATGTTTCTGTCAAGCAGGGAAGTGTCATTCGTTTTGATTTCTGTTCAGATAAGGTTTATTTCTTTGACAAAGACAGTGAAATCGCTCTGTATTAATGAAAGGGGAAAACGATGAATACTAGAAAACCTAAGATCGGTGTGTTGTTGCTTTGCCCGCCCAGATTCCATGATTTAGGAGAAGGAACCATCCACGGAACATATGATGAAAGAAAGAAGATTGTCAGTGAAGATATCCTGAAGCATTTTGATTATGCGGATGTTGTCTATCCTGGACTTGTCTATACAAAAGAAGATATGGAAAAGACCATCCTTCTTTTCAAAGAGAAGGAAGTCGATATGGTCTTTGCTCACTTCTTAAGCTGGAGCGATGATTTCGCTTGGGTGAGATTCTTAAGAGATTGCAATGATGTTCCGATGGTCTATGCAACAATCATCCGTGACCATTTAGGATTCGAAAACAGTTTTACCGAAGATACTTTTATTGAATTCCTCGCTGCCGGCGGCATCGTCGGTTCCTTAGAGGGAAGCGGAGATTTGAGAAGATTCCATCGTGAAAAGGTGTTGAATCTTGTTGGTCTTG
>CAKUXT010000115.1 GCA_934700375.1 uncultured Bacilli bacterium
GAGGATGAAAGAGAAGAGGCACAGCTTTCAAGAACAAGTGTCGATAAGAGACATACAAAGAGCGCTTTTTTCATAAAATTATTATACCATACGGAAAAGAGATATAGTAACTAGTTACTATCTTTCTTTTCTTTGTCCAAAAGATAATTGAATGTTTCGTCATAGACAAACTGACTGTGTTCGCTGATCGCTTTTTCTAAGGCCTTTTCTTCCAGGTGTTTAGAACGGATCTCTTCATCAATCTCCTTGCCTTTTTCATCGAAGTCATCCAGGAAAGTATGTTCCTTTCCGCCTTCCTTATAGCCTAAGATCATATCGAGATTGACATTGGTCGCTGCTTTGAAGATGTTCTTCTCAACGACAGGAGAATATTCTTTCATCAGTCGTTTGATGAGTTGTTTTGTCTCATAGCGTTGGCTTCCGCCTCCGCCATTATCGCAGACTGCGCAGTTTTCAGTGAATCTGCAGGCGCACTGGATGAAGGTGAGATGATTTTTCACCTTCCAATCGATGATATCGTTCTCGCGGATATAGTACATCGGACGGATGACTTCCATACCCTCATAGTGATCGGAGTGAAGTTTCGGAAGCATCGTCTGGAAGGATCCGGCATTGAGCATATTCATCAGAGTCGTCTCGATGACATCGTCATAGTGATGGCCCAAGGCGATCTTGTTGCATCCCCACTCTTTGGCGATGCGGTAAAGTGCACCTCTTCTCATCTTGGCGCAGAGATAGCAGGGCTTTTTGTCGGTGCTATTTGCAATATCGAAGATGTCGGTATTGACGATGGTTGCAGGGATCTTCAACGTCTCAAGATTGTTCTTGATGATCTGAAGATTGATGTCGTTGTATCCTGGGTTCATGACAAGATATCTCACTTCGAAAGGAAAGTCAGAATACTCCTGAAGATGTTTGAATAAAAGTCCCATCAGCATGGAATCTTTTCCGCCTGAGATACAGACGCAGACTCTGTCATTCTCATGAAGTAGATCATAGACTTTCAATGCTTTTGTGAACATTCTCCAGATGCGGAATTTATAGGTTGTGATCAGGGAGTGTTCAGCGAGTTCTCCCTTTGTGAGCTTTTCGATTTTCTTTTCGTTCATTTTCTATACTCCTTCAATGCGTCAATCAGTGCGTTGATCTCATCTTTAGTCGTAAGATAGGATAATGAGACTCTGACACTTGTTAACGCTCTCTTCTTGTCATGATAAATTGCCATTACTGCCTTCGAGGGTGTATTGTTCAAGGAACAGGCGCTTTTCTGTGAGATACAGATGCCTTTCTTGGATAGATATTCGACTGTTTCTCCGCCTTTTCTGTTAAGGATGGAGAAGTTCAGAATATATGGATTTCCAATAGGAGAATTGATGACTACATTCTTCATTTTCCCTATTTCTTCTCTTAGATAGGAAGAAAGTTCTTCGACTTTCTTGTAGCGTTCGTCAATATTCTCTATCGCAAGAGAAAGGGCCTTTTCTACACTGGCAGCGAGTCCTAAAGGGAAAGTAGAAGAACGATAGATCGATACGCTCTTTCCGCCGTGGATAAGAGGTGTCAGGATAATCTTTTTCTTTTTGATAAGTATACCTGTTCCGATGATGCCGCCGAACTTATGGGGAGCAAAGGAGACAAAATCAAGTCCGTTAAGATCGACTGGAATCTTTCCAATCGCCTGTGTTGCATCGCAGAGATAGAACGTATTCGGATAAGAAGAGACCGTTTCCTGAATGCCTTTATAATCCTGTATGGTCCCGACTTCGCTCTCGACTAGTGCAGTAGAGACAAGAAGGGTATCTTTTGTCAGTCTGTTCTTCAAGTCGCTTATCGACATCTTTCTGTCTTCATCTGTTTTGACAAGTTCGATGTCTGCACCTTTGTCTTTCAGATACGATAAGGCAGCATTGACAGAGTTATGTTCGAATTCGCTGGCAAGCATTCTTTTTCCGAATCCGTTATAGGATTCATAGATGCCTTTGATGACTGTGTTGTTGCTCTCTGTTGCAGAGGAGGTATAGATGACTTCGTATTCGCTTTTATCAAGATGCAAAAGAGAGAGGACAGAATCGTTGATCCTGTTATAGAAATCAAGAGATTCTTTTCCTGCCTGATGAAGGGAATTGCAGTTTCCGTAATACTTTTTCTCGACGGAAACAAAGGTATTGAGAACTTCATCATCGACTGGATGATTGCTTGAATAATCGAGGTAAATCATAACGTGAAGATTTTATCACAAATGGTTTTTCTTATAGATATATTCCTATTTCTATGATAATGTAATCGCTTTTATGTTTTCTCTCTTTTTCTTCAATCTTGCCAAGTTTCTCAATAGAACGGACTATTTCTTATACTATCTTTTCAATACAACGATGAAAAAGAAGTCTCTCTGTATATTTCAGTTTGCTAAAATAATGTGCTAAAAATACGCTTAACGGAGGCAAGTATGGATAACACAATCAAAAAAGAGGACTTAGAACTCTTTGATAAGGATGTCAATGGCAGAGAGACTTCTTCTCTTATTCGTCATACGATTGCAAGAAACGGAATCAGTGGTTCGAGCATCGATGAGGCGATTCAGAAGAGCTTGAAAGACACTTTCTCGGTCGACCTCAAGACCGGTGATGTCTGCAATCAGAAGAGAAGCGGACGCTGCTGGATGTTTGCAGGTCTCAATGTCTTGAGAACGATTCTCATCAAGAACCTGAAGGTCAAGAACTTTGAGCTCTCTCAGGCCTATCTTCAGTTCTATGACAAACTTGAAAAGTGCAACTTCGTTCTTGAAAGAGCAATGGAGCTTGCCGATGAACCTATCGATTCCAGAATGAATGTCTTCCTTCTTGATTCCGGAATCGGAGACGGCGGACACTTTGTCATGTTCACCAACCTCGTGAAGAAATATGGTGTCGTTCCTTCTTCTGAAATGCCTGACTTGAATGTCAGCCAGGATACCGGTGAACTCAACACCGTCCTCACTTCCTATCTCACACATGCCATCATGGAATTAAGAGAGGCCAAGAAGAAAGAGGCTTCCGTTCTTGTCTTAAAGAGAATGAAGGAAGGATATCTTAACGATATCTATCGTATCCTCTCCTTGTCTTTAGGAGAACCCGTCAAAGAGTTCACACTCGAATATCAGGATAAGGATGAAAAGTTCCATCGCACAGAGAAGATGACACCGATGTCTTTCTATAACGAGTACATCAAAGCAGACTTGGATGGCTTTGTCTGCCTCTGCGATGCACCGATTGAGGGCATGGATGAATATCAGAAGTACACTTCCCGCTTTGTCAACAATGTCGAAGGCGGTGATCCTATCGTCTTCTTCAATGTCCCTCTTGCCACCTTGAAGAAAACAGCCCTTGCTTCCTTAGAGGGTGGAGATCCGATCTGGTTCGGGAGCGATGTCTTGGCTCAGTCCATGAGAAAAGAGGGCATCCTCGCCTCTGGCATCATCAGAAGCAATGAGCTCTTCTCTTTGAAATATACGATGACAAAGGGTGAAAGACTCACCTATCGTTCTTCTTTCTGCAATCACGCTATGACACTCACCGGTGTCAATGTCCTTGATGACAAGACTACAGATAGATGGAAAGTCGAAAATTCCTGGGGCAAAGACAACGGATTCTCTGGCTACTTCATCATGTCCGACAAGTGGTTTGATGATTATGTCTATGAGATCTTCGTCAAGAGAGAATATGTCGATGAAGAGACATTGAAGAAATACGATGCCTCTACACTCAAAGAGCAGTCTGTCTTCAATACTCTTTGGGCAATGATGAAGTAAACAATTTAAACAAGCATACTAAAAGCCGGATGTGAATCCGGCTTTTACTATGCGTTTATTTTGCAACGATGGAAACAATCTTGTTCTTGACGACGATGACTTTGGCGATTGTCTTTCCCTGAATATGGGGTAAGACTTTCTCATCGCTGAGAGCCTTCTTCTTAAGCTCTTCAGCCTCTTCTTCAGAGCAGTCCTTCTTCCATTCGATGGTGGAGCGGAGTTTTCCGTTGACCTGAATGGCGTAGGTGACAGGTCTATCGTTCATCTTGTTCTCATCGAAACTCGGCCACGGAACATAGTCGATAAGTCCATCATATCCTAATAAGGTATAACATTCCTGAGCAAGATGCGGGCAGATTGGAGCAAGAAGCTGAGCTAAGCCTAACATCATCTTCTTAGGAAGGACTTTGGCCTTGTAGAATTCGTTGATGCAGACCATGAGCTGAGAGATACCGGTGTTGTAGTGGAGGACTTCATAGTCATTGGTACACTTCTTGACAGTGGCGTGATAGATGAAATCCAATTCAGGATTCTCTTCATCCTTGATCTTAGAAGCATATTCTTCATCGCTGTAGAGACGATAGAACTTGTCGAGGAATCTCTTTGCGCCTCTAGGACCATCATTGGACCAAGGCATAGACTGATCGACAGGGCCCTTGAACATCTCATAGAGACGTAAGCTGTCTGCGCCGTATTCATTGATGACATCATCAGGAGATACGGTATTTCCTAAAGATTTGGACATCTTCTGTCCATCAGGTCCTAAGACAAGGCCCTGATGATAGAGCTTCTGGAACGGTTCTGTAGACTTGAAAATGCCCTGATCGTGGAGGAACTTGTGCCAGAAACGGGCATAGAGGAGGTGTAGAACAGCATGTTCGGCACCGCCGACATAGACATCGACAGGAAGCCAGTGATCGAGAAGCTTCTTATCGCCGATAGCCTCATTGTTATGAGGATCGATATAACGGGCATAATACCAAGAGGAACCGGCCCACTGCGGCATGGTATTGGTCTCTCTTAAGCCTTTCTTGCCATCGACTGTGACTTCAACCCATTCCTTTTCCTTGCTAAGAGGCGGCTGACCGTCTCCGGAAGGCTTATAGTCCTTCATTTCAGGAAGGGTGAGAGGTAACTGGTCATAGGGAACAGGGATGGTCTTTCCGTCTTCCATATGGATGACAGGGATCGGTTCGCCCCAGTATCTCTGACGGGAGAAGAGCCAGTCTCTGAGCTTATAGTTGACCTGGCATCTTCCTTTATTGATTTCGATGAGCTTTTCGGTGATGGCTTTCTTGGCCTCTTCATTGTTCATGCCGTCGGCAAAGGAGGAGTTGATATGCTTTCCGTCTCCTTCAAAGGCAGCTTCGGTGCAGTCGCCTTCGATGACCTGAATCATTTCAATATTATGCTTCTTTGCAAAATCGAAGTCTCTCTGATCGTGGCAGGGGACTGCCATGACAGCGCCGCTTCCATAGGTGGCAAGGACATAGTCACCGATATAGATCGGAACGACTTTGCCGTTGATCGGATTGATGGCATAGCTTCCCAAGAAGACACCGGTCTTTTCCTTAGAACCATCGGTTCTTTCCTGATCGGACTTGCTTGCGACGAGTTTCTGATAGGCTAAGACCTTCTCTTCTTCTGCCTTGGTGGTCAATTCCTTGACGAGCGGATGTTCCGGAGCCAAGACGACATAGGTGCAGCCAAAGAGGGTATCTGCACGGGTTGTGAATACTTCGATGTTCTTATCGCTGTCCTTGACAGGGAAGACAACAACTGTGCCTTTGCTCTTGCCGATCCAGTTTTTCTGCATGGCTAAAGTAGAAGCAGGCCACTGGATGTCCTTCAAGCCTTCAAGAAGCTTGTCAGCATAGGCTGTGATCTTCAAGACCCACTGCTTCATCGGACGTCTTTCGACAGGGAAACCGCCTCTTTCGCTCTTTCCGTCAATGACTTCCTCGTTGGCCAAGACTGTGCCTAAAGCCGGGCACCAGTTGACAAGACGGTAGTCTTCATAGGCCAATCCTTTTTCATAGAGCTTGAGGAAGATCCACTGTGTCCACTTATAGTAGCTAGGATCAGTGGTTTTGATTTCTCTGTCCCAATCGTAGGAGAAACCTAATCTCTTCAGCTGTGTTCTGAAGTTGTCGATGTTCTGATCGGTATAGGGACCAGGGTTCTTGTTGTTTTTGATAGCAAACTGTTCGGCAGGAAGACCGAATGCATCATATCCGATCGGATGAAGGACATTAAATCCCTGCATTCTTTTCATTCTTGCCAAGGCATCTGTTGCCGTATAGCCTTCGACGTGTCCGACATGAAGTCCGACAGCGCTCGGATAGGGGAACATATCCATAACGAAGAATTTGGGCTTGGAGAAGTCATAAGTGTCTGTTTTGAACGCTTTTTTCTCATCCCACACTTTTTCCCATTTTTCTTCGATTGATTTAAAATCGTAACCCATAGAAAAAATCTCCTTAGATAATAGTTAAAACATTACAATTATAGTTTTGGAGGGTCTCTTTTTCAATCGTTAGAGCCTATAATATCGGCTTAAAAGGACAATGTTTGCTCTTTTGGTGATGTTTCGGCGCATTTTTGTATTAGTTATCTACCTAAGTGCAACACTTACCGGTAAGATAGCATTGTTCGCTTGTCTTTTCAATGATTTGACTA
>CAKUXT010000116.1 GCA_934700375.1 uncultured Bacilli bacterium
GTTTCTGACGATGACATCTCCTTTATGAAGATATTTCAGAATGTCATAGAAATGGGGTTCGTCCTTCAGTTCACCGGTATCACGGTTCATCGTGAGAAGACGGGATTCGTCTCTCTTCTGAGCCGGAGACTGTGCGATGCGGTCTTCGGGAAGATCGTAATTGTAGGACGACAAAGAATAAATATCGTAATCAAATCCTGGTGTATTCATTTTAACAACCTCTTACAGAACCGAATTCATCCAGACGTTCGGCAGCATATTCCAAGAAGCGGTCGTTCTTGATGGCTTCTCTTGCGCCTTCCATTGCCTGAATGAGGAAACGGATATTGTGAATGGAGCATAATCTCGCTCCGAAACCTTCTTCGCATTTCATCAAGTGATGCACATATGCTTTTGTAAAGTTTCTGCAGCAATAGCAGTCGCACTCTTCATCAAGCGGAGTGAAGTCATTGGCATATTTGCCCTTCATGATGTTGATTCTTCCGTGATGTGTCATGACAGAGCCATGTCTTGCAAGACGGGTAGGAAGAACGCAATCGAACATATCGACACCTTTTCTGATGCCGTCAAAGAGCATATCCAAGGAACCGATGCCCATGAGATAACGAGGTTTGTCATAGGGAAGATAAGGAATTGTCAGAGAGACTTCATGATATTCGGTGACTCTCGGTTCACCGATTGCCGTACCGCCGATGGAGAAACCTTCAAAAGGAAGCTTTGTCAGCTCTTGGGCACAGTATTGTCTGATATCGGCAAACTCTCCGCCCTGACAGATGCCAAAGAGAGCCTGATCGTCTCTGGTCTTGGCAGCGAGGCAGCGCTTTGCCCAGCGGATTGTTCTGTCAACAGAGTTCTTCATGTACTCTTTGCTGCAGGGCCAAGGTGCGCATTCATCGAAGCACATGATGATATCGGCACCGATATCTTCTTCTAATCCGATGACGCTCTCAGGAGAGAAGAAGTGCTTGTCACCGGAAAGAGGATCTTTGAAAGAGACACCTTCTTCCGTGATTTTGTCTCTCAGTTTGGTGAGAGAGAAGACCTGATATCCGCCGCTGTCTGTCAGCATCGGACCAGGATAATTCATAAACTTCTGAACACCGCCGGCTGCTTTGACAATCTTCGTTCCTGGGCGAAGGGCAAGGTGATAGGTGTTTGCTAAAACTACACCTGATCCCATCTGGACCAATTCTTCAGGAGCAATAGTCTTGACAGTGGCCTGTGTTCCTACCGGCATAAACATCGGGAGCTCGACAGTCCCGTGCGGAGTATGGAGATAACCATAACGTGCATGACAGTTTTTGTCTTCATGCAGAATTTCAATGTAAAAATCTTTGGACATAATAAAAATATTATACGATTTTGCGTATATGTTTTAAAGACTGCTTTGCTCTGTTATTCAAGAAAAAATACAAAGTATATCTACAGTTATACAGTAAGTTCTTGACTATTTGCTTTTATTTACGGAATGGAAACTTCTTCAGACACTCCCTGATCAACTGGAATGTCATGTTATATCCGTTTTCGACAATAATGCTTTCATCGGAATTATCATCGCTCAGCAGAATATAATAAGTATAGCTTGCCAAAGAGAGACTGAGGTAATTCATCAGAACAGTGGATGGGATTTCCTTTTCAATCTCCAAAGAGTACTTCTGAATGATCAATCTTAATCCATCACGGATAGAAGAGCGGAAAGCGACTAAGAACATTCCGTTTTCAAGCAATCCGCCATTGATGGCTTTCAGTGTATCCTTCTGAAGAAAGGCATTGTGGATGATATGTGTCAGAAAAGAACGATAGGCCTGATCAAGTGATGTAGAAGCAGTGATCCATGTTCTCTCCTCATCTTCGTCAACATAAAGCATACTGCCCAACTGATAGGACAGTACATCGACGATGGATTCGAAGTTATTATAAAAAGTAGCTCTGGACACTTTTGCTTCATCACACAATTCGTTGATTTTGATCAGATCAATCTTTTCTTTACGAAGAAGTTTCAATAAAGCTTCTCCTAAACTTTTCTTCGTCTTTATGATACGGCGATCTATTTTATCTTCCACCATAGACACCTCTTTTCCATACAATATGTAGCAATGTTTTTTTACCAAATATAAATATTATAACTACATTTACTTAAATGGCTAGTTATTTTTCCACGATTATTCCATTTTCAAAATAAAAAGAGCAACGTTTGCTCATAACTCTACGAGAAAACGTTGCTCTGATTGCTTTATTTAGTGAAAAAATAAGATACAAACAACTTTATTATTCTAGGTTGATTTTTAAAACCGAGGTGCCTTAAATTCTCTTGACTAATAGGGGGTTTTGTTTAGTTCTTGCCACAAGGTCCGATGATCTTGAGAATGGACTCTTTTGCAAGAGCAGGATTGGCTTTTCCTTTGCTCTTTTTCATGACCTGGCCGACAAGATAACCTAAGGCGTGGTCCTTTCCTCTCTGCCAGTCAGAGACGACAGAAGGATTCTCTTTGATGACTTCATCGACAAGAGCAGAGATGAAGAAATCATCGGAAATCTGTTCCATGCCCTTCTCTTTGACGATCTTGAGAGGATCTTCACCCTTTTCTTCCATGATGGCCAGGACTTCTTTTGCCTGCTTGGAATTGATCTTTCCGTCAGTGATCAGATTGACTAAGGAAACCATATTCTCTTTTGTGAACAAAACATCCTTCAAGGTCTTCTCATTCTTGTTGAGATAGCCCATCAATTCGACCATCAGGTAATTCCATAAGGTGGTAGCGTTCTTGGCGCCGAGAGCCATGCAGTCTTCGAAATAGACGACAAAGTCTCTGTCCTTGAGAAGCTCTTCGATCTCATAATCGCCAAGTCCGGATTTCTTCAGTTCGATACGATAGACCTTCGGAAGCTTATTCATGCTCATGATGGCATCATCGATGAATGCTTCATCCAAATCGATCGGAACGATGTTCGGTTCACGGAAGTATTTGTAATCGATGGCATTGGTCTTCTTACGCATCAGAACAGTCTTCTTCTGGGCTTCATCATATCTTCTTGTCTCCTGCTCGACAACACCGCCGGCATTGAGAATTTCAGTCTGTCTTGCGATTTCATAATCGACAGCAGCACGAATGTTCTGAATGGTATTCAGGTTCTTGCACTCCGTCTTGGTACCGAACTTTGTCTCACCCTTCGGACGGAGAGAAATATTGATATCGCAGCGCAGCGATCCATTCTCCATCTTGCCGTCAGAGACGCCGAGATAAGTGACGATTTCACGGATGGCTTCGACATACTTCATCGCTTCTTCGCCGGAATGCATATCAGGATCAGAAACGATTTCAATCAGCGGAGTTCCGCAACGGTTGAAGTTGATCAAAGAGATATCGGAAAGGTGAATCTGCTTTGCGGTATCTTCCTCTAAGTGAGCATTGTCGACACCGACACGGATGGTCTTGCCCTGTGATTCGATTTCGACATAACCGTGTGTTCCAATCGGATGGAACTGCTGTGTGATCTGATAGCCTTTGGGAAGGTCAGGATAGAAGTAGTTCTTTCTATCGAAATACAAAGTTCTTGCAATGTTCATATTCAATGCAGAGCAGACTTTGATACCGAAATTGACAGCTTCCTTGTTGACGACAGGCATCGTTCCAGGGAAAGCAAAATCAAACGGAACGGTCATGGAGTTAGGAGCTTGACCGAAATTGCATGGAGCAGAAGAGAACATCTTGGATTTGGTTTTGAGCTCAACGTGGATCTCAATACCGATTACTGGTTCGAATTCCATTTTACTTTTCCTCCTTTGCAATCAGGTTTTTCAGTCCTGTCATGTCTTCGATGTCTTTTCCTAATGCGAGAAGTGCGCCCTCTTCAAAGACTCTGCCGGTGATATTGACACCGATAGGAAGACCGTCGACTTTGCACATCGGAAGAGTAAGGCTAGGATATCCGCCGAAGTTTCCGATAGTGAGAATGTTATCGAGGAAATCCGGATGGACAGACCACGCGGTAGATAATTCATCGATCTTCTTAGGAAGAGAGAAGGCAGCAGGAGAGATGAGATAATCGATGGAATCGAAGAACTCGTTCATCTTGTTGACGATGAGTCTTCTTGCCTTCTGGGCGCGGTTGAACATCTCGTTCTGGTTTTCGCTTAAAAGCGAGAAGGAACCGATGACAAAACGTCTCTTGATGAGGTTGGAGAAGCCTTTGCTTCTGCATTCTGTCATGTATTCTTTATAAGTCTTAGGATTATCGACTGCTGCAGGACCAAAACGAACTCCATCGAGATTGGCATCGTTACTGGTGGCTTCTGCACAGGAGATGATCATATAAGTAGGATAAAGAGCATCGAGAAGTGCGACAGGATAATCGTATTCGATGACTTCATATCCCGCATTCTTAAGCTTTTCCAATAAAGCAAGGAAAGAAGCCTTAATCTCATCATCCTTCATCGCATCAAGAACGGCTTTGAAATAACCGATTCTCTTGAAGGAACGATGGGATAAGACATAATCCTGATACTTTTCCTTCTTGCGATAGGAAGAGGACATATCCTTGCTGTCATGACCGGCAAGGCAGGAAAGAACATATGCGCTATCCAAGACATCCTTGGTGAAATAAGCGACGGTATCAAGACTAGGAGCAAACGGGAAAAGACCGAAACGGGAAATACGGCCCCATGTCGGTTTGAAACCGACAAGTCCGGTATGGGAAGCCGGCTTTCTGACAGAGTCACCGGTGTCGCTTCCTAAAGCGAAAGGCGCAACGCCTTCTGCCAAAGCGACAGCGGATCCGCAGGAAGAACCGCCTGCGATTCTAGTGTGATCATACGGGTTGCAGGTGACGCCTTTTCTTCCGGTCGTGCCTGTTCCGCCCATGGCGAGTTCATCCATGGTGGTATGAGCGATCATGATCATGCCGGCACGGGAAAGCTTAGAGACGACAGTCGCATCATAAAGCGGGACATAGCCATTGAGGATGTTGGAGCTTGCTGCAGTTTCAACGCCCTTGGTCGAATAGTTGTCTTTGCAAAGATACGGAATACCCTTGAGATATTCGTCCTCTTTGACTTCCGTGATCTTCTTTGCTTCTTCTCTTGCTTTATCAAAGCAGGTAGCTTCAAAAGCGTTGCATTCATCTTTTTCGACAAGAGAGATTGCCTCTTCGACTAATTCTAAAGGAGTGACTTCCTTTTTCACGAGAGCTTCATGGAGCTCAGTAATTGTTTTATTCATCCACTTGGTCATTTTTATTACCTACAACTTTCGGTAAGCGAACCTGGGTTCCAAGTTTGCTATTGCAGTTCTTCAAAGCATCTGCCGGCTTTAAGGGCTTGCTAGGCTTATCGGCTCTGAGAATCTTCTGATGTTCACTATAGGGGAATGTCATCTCTTCGGCTTCATCGACACCAGGGATGGAAGAGAGAAAATCAATCTGGGCAAGAACAGTGGAGAACTCTTCATAGATGAGTTCGGCCTGGCCGGGATTGAGCTTGAACATCATATTTTCAGCGCATTGTTCAATCACTTCTTTTGTAACCTTTATCATTTTTTTACCTCAAAACACTTTATTATATCTCAATATCTCTTAAAAGAATTAAATTATTCGTTCTGTGCCTTCTCAGCTTCTTCAAGAAGAGGAAGGATCTCTTCTTCCGTAAACACCTTTACGTGAAGGGCTTCAGCCTTCGTGAGCTTGCTACCTGCAGCTTCTCCGGCAAGGACAAAGTCTGTTGCCTTAGATACGCTGGAAGAGGATTTTCCGCCCAGGTTCTCGATTCTCTTTGTCATCACATCTCTAGGGACGGATATCGTTCCGGTGAGAACAAATTTCTTTTCCTTGAAATAGTTGTCCTTCGCTTCGACAATAGGATGAAGAAGAGCGAAGTTCAATCCGTAACCGCGGAGCTTTTCAATCAACGCTTTATTGCCTTCGTCCTGGAAATAGGAGACGATCTTTTCAGCAGTGATCTGACCGACATCGGAAAGAGAAGAGAGCTCTTCAACCTTTGCGGCCATAAGATGATCCATATCGATGAAATGATCGGCTAAGATGATGGCAGTCTTCTTTCCGACAAGGGGAATAGCAAGTCCGCAGAGAAGCATATAGAAGTCGTTCTTCTTGGATTTTTCAATTGCCTTGAACAGCGATTCACAGGTCTTCTTGCCGATGCCATCCATCATCATGAGATCTTCTTCATGCTCATGAAGGGTATAGAAATCAGATACATCCTTCACCAAGGATTCATTGAACAAGGATTCGACAAGCTTTTCGCCAAGGCCATCGATATCCATGCCTTGCTTCGAAGCAAAGAAGATCAAGTTGTTGATCTTTCTGGAAGGGCAGTTATCGTTGACACAATAGGTCTGACCTTGAATTCTCTCAAGTTTCTCATGGCAATATGGGCACTCTTCAGGGAAGGTATAAGGCTTTAAATCTTTAT
>CAKUXT010000117.1 GCA_934700375.1 uncultured Bacilli bacterium
CCAGGGGTTCATGCGTGTGATGAACGCCAAGCAGAATCTGAACTATAAATGGTAAATTAATCTTCGATCAACGGCTTAGAGATCAAGTACTGATAGAGGTCCTCTTTCACTTCATGCTTCAGTTGGAAAGTGAACTTCACGACATCAGTCTTGATCTCTTTTCCGTTCTGATTTTCTTTCGGTTCGCCTAAAAGCGATACTTCACCTAAATAGTAGAAAGAGCGGTCATTATCAAGACCGTTTCCGTTCTTATCAATCAAAGCATCCCTTTTTACAAAAAGCAAAACCTTTCCTTTTGGATCCTTTAAAACTTTGATGATGTCCTGTATCTCATTGCTTGAAAGCTTTCTTCCACTTGCTGAATCCCAGAGGAAGATATTTCTAGTGACGAAGCAGTCGTGATAGTTCGTGCTTGCATCTTCATCGAGATTCTTATTGTATGTGACAAAAAGCGGAACTACATTCAGTTCTTTGAAGACACGATAACCATACAGTGTGCTCTCATCGTTCTTGGTATGATTGATAAGATAGAGCGCATCTCTTCTTGTATATTTCTCATAGAGGACAAAGTTATTCTTTTCATCATCGATAGAGGAGAAATACCTCTCTTGAGAATAAAGAGCGTAAGATACGATCTCATCGACATAATGATAGAAGACACTGTCATTCAATAAGTCTTTGAACTTCGAGGTCAGTTTGAACTCATCATCGACCATTTCAACGACAGGAACTGCATCCTTCTGACTGTTTCTGAAATCAAATGCTCCGCTTAAAACAGCAAGAATGCTGTTTCTGATCGTTTTATCATAGAGATGAACCTGATGCATTCTTTTATCATAGGCGTCAAGGAGAAGAAGAAAGTCTTTTTCATCTCTTCTTGAAATGAGAGTTTTCAAGAGAAGTGCTTCATAGATTCTCATTCCGCTTCCGATTATTCTAGAGAGATATTTCAGTGTATCTCTTTTTTCTTGGCTCAATTCTGTTTTCTCATAATCTTTCAGGAAAAGGAATTCATAATAGGATGAAAAACCATTCTTGTAAAAATCAAGGAACGATCTTCCCGAAAGCTTTCCGCCCTGATCGAATTTGATCAGAGAGGGAATTCGTCCAAGCCTGTTCTTGATATCGATGAACTGCTCTGAGATTCTCTTTCTTTCAGTGTTGTTGACACGGCTGATCGCTTTGATGATTCTCTTCGTCGCAATCTCATCAAACTGAACGACGGAGTTAAGAGGCGTATAGGGATGAATTGCCCTTTCTCCTCTTTTCTGTCCAGAGCTCTTGCTTGAAAAGACATCAGCGATCAAAAAGTTTGTTTTGTAATTGGCGATGAAGTCAATGACAGTCAGATACTCTTTGCCATCGTGCTTTCTCAGTCCTCTTCCTAATTGCTGAATGAAGATGATGCTTGATTTTGTTGGACGGAGGAAAATAACTTGATTGACAGATGGGATATCGACACCCTCATTGAAGATATCTCTTGTGATAAGTATCTCAAGATAATCGTTCTTCTCAATATCGTCTTCTTCTAATTTCCGAATGCACTTCTCTCTGCTTACCTGATCGGTTTCACCGGAAAGGAATGCGGATTTCACACCGCGGGAATTGAATTCACTAGCCAGAATCTTTCCTTCTTCGATTGAAGGAACAAAAAGAAGACATTTCCTTCTCTTTCCGGAATAGCCGTAATAGTCGCTTGCCCATAAGATTCTTTCAACGCGCTTTGCGCAGGTAAGATCATTGATGGATGTCGTTTCATCGATGTCTTTTCCATGGATTGTCAAGTCTGAAATACCAAAATAATGGAAAGGGACAAGCATATTGGATTCAAGTGCATCATTGAGTCTGATTTCATAAAGGATATGATGCTGGAACAGATCATAGATATCATAACCATCACTTCTGTCCGGTGTTGCTGACATGCCTAAAAGGAACTTCGGTCTGAAATAATTCAGTATGTTCTGATACATCGTATCTTTTCCGATACGATGACATTCATCGATGATGATGACATCAAACTCTTCTTTGAAGAATTGCGAATAGTATTTTTCCTCTCCGATAGTCGAGATGGTCGAGAAGAGGAAATCGTATTCTCCTAGCTTATGATTATTGCCTGTAAACAGTGCCATCTTCTTTTCGTTCTTGAAAACTTTCATATATGTTTCCATTGCCTGTTTCAAGATAGTCTCACGATGTGTTACAAACAATAGTTTTCTGACTGGAAACTTCTTGATCGACTGTACGCCAAAAGCGGAAGCATAAGTCTTTCCCGTTCCTGTAGCAGAGATGAGAAGTCCTCTTTCCTGTCCTTGTTCGATAGCTTCATTGAGTCTTGTCATGAAGGTGATCTGCATCGGATTTGCTTTTAAGACATTCGGAGCGAAAAGAGAAGAAGCAAAGGTTTTTCTTCTTTCCAGATATTCTTTTTCATAAGTGGAAAGTATCTCATCAAGCGGAAGAGAAAGAGACCACATCCTCTCGTATTCTGAAAGGATATTCTGAATGACGGCTCCTTCCTCTTTGCCGACAAGGAGATTGTTCCATTCTCTGTTGCTGGTCAAAGCGGATTGGGTGATATTGGAACTTCCGATGATGACTTTATATTCCTTCTCCGGATAGGCGAAGATATATCCTTTTGTATGGAAGCCGATCGTATCGAATTCGTTGATGTAATACATCCTGACTTCGATATTGTCAAACTGCTTCAGCTCCTCTAATGCTTTTGGTTCTGTAAAGCCTAAGTAGTTGCTTGTGATGATTCTTCCCTTGACTTGTGGATTCTTGCTTTGAATGTCACGAAGAACTTGTTTTAAAAGACTCAATCCTGAATCATTGATGAAGGCGATAGAAAAAGCAAAGGAAACGCAGTTTTCCAGATTCTCTTTGATTGTATCAAAGACTTTCCTTGGATTATCACGGCTCGTGTCGTTATAGATAAACCTTGGAGCACGATTGGAGGAGGATTCTTGATCGTTGTTCACATAAGAACCGATCAGATCATTGATTAAGGAAAAATTGTCCATAAATTATTGCTATTTGTCTCTGACAGTATATTTATCATAGAAATAAAAAGCAAGATCTAGGAGAAAAAAAGACTTACATCGCTAAAAGCTCTTACATCGAGTACATTTCTATTGCGGTAGTAGTTAGCGGTGACTAAAATAAATCCGTTCTAAATCATCTGTGAGGAAACCATGAAAGATTACGTTGCACAAAGAAGCCGACAGGAAGTCAGCAAAACGGATATCTTAGCCATTAATTCTCAAGCCATTGCAGATAGAAACAGCGGCAATACTGTCATCAATGCTTCTACCGGCGTCTTTCTGAATGAAGACAGGAAACTCGGAAGTGTCAAGCTGATTTCGGATGCGCTAGAAACGCACATCACTGATAAATTGTCTTATTCCAATGTCTATGGAGACGAAGACTATCTCTCTTCTGTCATGACATTCATCTTCAAAGAAAGAGAAAGCGAGCTTTCTTCGCTTTATTATCCCTTCATCGGTTCAACACTCGGCGGAACTGGTGCTATCTCTATCGCCTTCCATCTTTTCCAGGATGAAAATGAGAGTGTCCTTCTTCCTTCGATCATGTGGACAAACTATATGCTTATTGCAAAGAAAGCATCTTTGACCTATAAGAAATATGAAATGTTCACTCCAGAAGGAACATTCAATCTTCAAAGCGTCAAAGAAACAATAGAAGAAGCAAAGAAGAAACATGACCGTGTTCTTCTTGTCATCAATGATCCCTGCCATAATCCGACAGGCTATTGCATGAGCGAAAAAGAATATGATGATTTATTTGCTCTTCTTGATGAAGAAGGAAAAGATTGCAAACTCACTGTTCTTTTTGATATTGCCTATATCGCCTTCTTCCATATTCCGAACAGAAAATGCGCTCTTATCGATAAACTCTTGGAGAAGAAGCATTCCTTTATGCCACTTATTGCTTTCTCCTGTTCAAAAGTCTTTGGCCTTTATGGCTTAAGAGTCGGAGCTCTTATCGCACTACCTTCTGACAAGGATGAATCAGAAGAGATCAGACGTGCATTCGGCGCTGAAGCAAGAGGCACTTATTCTGTACCTAACGGTCCAGTACAGCACTGCATCAGCGAAGTTCTCAAAGATGAGAAGAATCTGAAAGAACTCGAAGATGAAATCAATCTCAATACGATGGAGCTTGCAAGAAGAAGCAAAGTCCTTCTTTCAAGCTTAGAGAAAAATCATATTCCTCATTATCCTTATAGCTGCGGATTCTTTGTCTCGTTGAAAGTCAAAGATGCAAATAAAATCGCAGAAGAGATGAAGAAAGAACACATGTATGTCGTTCCGATTGCAGAAGATACCCTCCGCCTTGCAATATCGGGCATGACAGAAAAAGAAATCGTCACACTTGTCGACGAACTTGAAAAACACCTCTGAATAAAACCGCTATAATGGCTTTAGCTATCTTTTTCCTTTGGAAAAGATAGGCAAAGCAACTATACTATTAGCAGGTAATGTAGGAGGCAAAACATGAAAAAAGTAAGCATCATCATTCCTTGCTATAACGAGGAAGAAGCCTTACCGCTTTATTTTGAAGCTGTCGACCCTATCATTGACAAAATCGAAGGCTACACCTTCGACTTTGTGCTTGTCAATGATGGAAGCCGTGACAAAACATTGGAAGTGATGAATGACATCTATATGAAAAGAAATGATGTCACTGTAGTCAACGAAACAAGAAACTACGGACAGAACGCTGCCCTGACTGCCGGACTTATGACGGCGACAGGCGATTATGTCATCATGATGGATGTCGATCTTCAGGATCCTGTCGATCTCATCCCTAAGATCTGTGAGAAATTCACAGAGGGATATGAAATCGTCAATCCGCATCGCTCCAACAGAAAAGAAGACTCTTGGTTCAAACGTACAACTGCTGGTATCTTCTACAAGTTCATCAACTTCCTTGAAGGCAAGGAAGTCATTCCTGAAAACGTCAACTGCTATCGCGGTTTATCAAGAAGAGCAGTCGATGCCATCAACGCCTTAGAGGAAAAAGACAGATTCTATGTCTCTTTAGTTCCGCTTGTCGGTTTTAAGACAATCAGCATCGATTTCACAAGACAGAAGAGAACAGTCGGCAAATCGAAGTATTCCTTCAGTAAGCTCTTCAACCACGCCTTCAACCTCATTTCGACAACGACGGCTAAGCCTTTATACTTCCCGATCAAATTCGGAGCAATCTCTTCCTGTGTCTGTTTTGTCTTTTCCGTGCTGTTCATCATTCTGTTCTGCTGTCTTACCAGAGGAAACTTTGCTCATCTCTTGATGTTCTTCATCTTCCTTCTTGCTTTCTTTGCAAGCATCATCATCTTCTTCATCGGCATCAACTCTCTCTACATGCATAACATCCTGATCAACACAAGAAACAGACCGACAACCAATATCGAAACAATTGCTAGACCAGAAGACAAACTTAACAACTTAGAAAACAAAGGAGAAAACGAATAATGAATATCTGGCATGATATCAACCCTGAAAAGGTAAAAGAGGATGACTTCACATCCGTCATTGAAATTTCAAAAGGAAGCAAATGCAAATACGAGCTTGATAAAGAGACAGGTATGTTAAGACTTGACAGACTTCTCTTTACAGCGACTTTCTATCCTGCAAACTACGGATTCATTCCGCTCACTTTTGCACAGGACAACGACCCTCTTGATGTCCTTGTCTTATCCGAAGAGCCGATTGTTCCTCTTACTCTTGTCCAGAGCAAACCGATCGGCATGATCAGAATGGTCGATCAGGGATACATCGATGAAAAAATCATCGCTGTCTGCAAAGGCGATCCTTTCTATTCTCATTTCAATGATCTGAGCGAACTCCCTGGATTTGTCGGAAATGAAATCCGTCACTTCTTCAGAGTCTATAAGGCATTGGAAGGAAAGACAACCAATGTCACTGCTATCAAGGGAAGAGAAGATGCTATCAAAGCCATTCATAAATCCCTTGAAGCCTACAAGCAGTATAGAGCCGGCGAATTCAAAGCCTATGGTCCTGCCTTCAAGGAAGGCGAACCCATCACGGAGAAGAAAGCTCCGAAGATCTATTAATCATGGTCCGATTCCTTTTTGTGAGACATGGTCATACTGCCTATAACGAAGAACACCTCCTTCAAGGCCAGAGAGATATCCCTTTAAGCCCCTTAGGAAGAGAGGGTGCTTTGAAGACCAAACTCGCTTTAAAGGATGAAAAGATCGATGAAATCTATACCTCTCCTTTAAAGAGAGCGAAAGAGACTGCTGAGATCATCAACGAAGACAGAAAGGTTCCTCTCTATGTCGCTGATGATATCATCGAGATGAATTACGGAGACTTAGAAGGACACTCTACAAG
>CAKUXT010000118.1 GCA_934700375.1 uncultured Bacilli bacterium
CTTCCTCTAACTTCCTTGATCCGAATGTTGTCGGACAGAGACATTATTCGATTGCAAGACAGGTTCAGACCATTCTTCAGCGCTATAAGGATTTACAGGATATCATTGCGATTTTAGGTATCGATGAACTTTCCGAAGAAGATAAGGTCATCGTTGCACGCGCTAGAAGAATCCGTAACTTCCTTTCTCAGCCTTTCTCTGTCGCTGAAAGATTCAGCGGTATCAAAGGAAAGTTTGTCAAGATCGAAGATACCTTGACCTCTTTTGAAAGAATCCTTGCCGGTGAAGGAGATGCTTTGCCGGAAGCTGCTTTCACTTATGTCGGCACCTTCGATGATGTCTTAGAGAAAGCAAAGACATTGAAGTAACTCAATAGGTGACATGAATATGGATTCGACATTCACTTTGGATATCATCACACCGGAGCATCAGTATTTCACCGATAAAGTCGATGAAATCATTTTGACAAGCGATTTAGGTGAACTTGCTCTTAAGGCTCATCATTTGGATCTGATCGCCAATATTGTCATTTGCCCTCTTGTTGTGTCTATCCGCGGTCATCGATATTATTATGCAATATCAGGAGGAACGCTTCAGTTCTCTCATACAGAGAACAAAGCAAGCCTCTTTGTCTATGCGATCGAATCGGTCGATGAGATCGATATGGACCGCGCTCTGAAGGCAAAAGCCAATGCGGAAGAGCTCCTCTCCACTGCGCAGTCGAGAAGAGATAGCACCAGAGCTGAAATCAAATTGAAACGTGCATTGAACAGAATCAATGTCAAAAATGCACATAATTTATAATTTTCGATTGATTTACGATATAATGTTTTCGTTTTGGAGGTGAAGCATGGATTTTGACAATATTTCCTGGGAAGAATACTTTATGTCGATTGCTCTCTTGTCTTCAATGAGAAGCAAGGACAACAATACGAAAGTCGGAGCATGCATCGTCTCTGATGAACACAAGGTTCTTTCTCTTGGCTACAATGGTATGCCTATCGGTGTCGATGACAAAGAAATTCCTTGGGCAGGAAGCAAAGATAATCTTCCTTTCTTGGAAACCAAATATCCTTATGTCTGCCATGCAGAGCTCAATGCGATTTTGAATTCCAATCACAATCTGAAGGGAAGCACAGTCTATGTCACCCTTTTCCCCTGCAATGAATGCACCAAGGCAATCATTCAGTCTGGAATCAAGAAAATCGTCTATCTTTCTGACAAGTATCATAATACTGATGCTGAAGTTGCGGCCAGAAGAATGCTCGATATGGCCGGTGTCGAATATGTTCCCTATAAGGGACGCGTTCCGGAGATTTCTTTCGAGAAATGAAAGAAGGGGAAGGCTTAAGAAGACATTTCCCATGGAAGAAATGTCTGATAGCATCGCTTGTCATCGTCATCTGCGCTTTCATCGTTCTGACTTTGCTTTATAGCATTGTTCAGGTCGGAAAACACAATGACAAATACTGGATCTTCCTTTTAGTGTGGGGACTGGTCTTTGGAACGATGCTTGTTGTCTATTGGTGTGTACAGATTACAGAATATATCAAGAATAGGAAAGATGAGAAGTAAGAAAAAAGAAATGCAGCTCTTGGAGAAAGATTCCAAGATACCATCGGATAGTGCGATTTATTTAGAAAATTTATCATTCAGTTATCAAGACGACAGACTCAATGTGAAGAACATCAACCTCGATATCAAGAAGGGAGAGTCTGTGGCTATTATCGGCCACAATGGTTCTGGTAAATCGACGCTTGCAAAGCTTATCGATGGAATTCTCGTTCAGAATTCTGGCGATATCAATATTTTCGGTGTCAGAATGACAGATGCAAACGCCCTCCTTCTCAGGAAGGATATCGCATTGGTATTCCAGAATCCCGATTCGCAGTTCATCGGAGCGACTGTTCAGGATGACATTGCTTTTGGATTGGAAAATAAATGTGTCAATCCGAAAGATATGCCTGAAATCATCTTGGATTGTGCAAAGAAAGTTGGAATGGAATCCTACCTCAATAGCGAGCCGAGCAATCTCTCTGGCGGACAGAAGCAGAGAGTTGCAATCGCGGGTGCAATCGCAAGAGGATGCTCGATTCTGATCCTCGATGAGGCTGGTGCGATGCTGGACCCTAAAGGCAAGCATGAGATCAGAAACATCATCAAAGAGACAAGAAAAGAGAATCCTTCTTTGACTGTGCTCAATATTACGCATGAACTGGAAGAAGCCTATGATTCTGACCGCGTCATTGTCATGAATGACGGAAAGATCGTTCTGGATGATCTTCCTGAGAAAGTTTTTGCTCATGATGATGAACTGAGAAGCATGAATCTTGATATTCCTTTTGCACATAAGCTTGTCAGAGAGCTTCGTGAAAGAGGAATGGATACCAAGGATGTCAAAAACGATGAGGAGCTCATACAACTGTTATGTCACTGAATCTCAAGAATGTTTTTTATATCTATAGTCAGAAGACACCGCAGGAGAAAGAAGCTCTTGATGATATCACCCTCTCTTTTGAAGATCACTGCTTTACTGCATTGATCGGAAAGACAGGAAGCGGAAAATCTACTTTGATTCAGCACCTCAATGCACTTCTTCTTCCGACTTCCGGCATTGTCGAATTGGGTGATAAAATCATCGATATGTCTTTGGTGTACAAGAAAAACGGCAAAGTCAACCAAAGAGCGATGAAGAAGAAGCATAAAGCGAAGATCAAGGATGTCAAAGAGATCAGAAAGAAAGTCGGATTGGTTTTCCAGTTCCCTGAATATCAGCTTTTTGAAGAGACTGTCATCAAGGATGTCGCATATGGTCCGAAGAACTTCGGCATGAAAGAAGATGATGCCAAAGAGGCTGCAAAAAATGCTCTTTCTTTGGTCGGTCTGGATGAATCCTTCTATGAGAGATCTCCGTTTGAACTCTCAGGCGGTGAAAAAAGAAGAGTTGCTATCGCCGGTATTCTGGCTTTGAAACCTGATATTCTGGTCCTCGATGAACCGACTGTCGGGCTTGATGCCAAAAGCGAAGAGAATCTGATGAATCTTCTCATCTCTTTATATGAAAAGGGAACATCCATCATTCTGGCAACGCACAATATGGATGTTGTTCTTCAGTATGCAAAACTCGTCATCGTTTTAGATCAGGGAAAGATCAAGAAAGACACAACACCGCTTGAACTCTTCCAAGACCAGGATTTCTTAAAAACATCTTCTCTTGAACCTCCGAAAGTATTTTCCTTTGCTCTTTCTTTGAAAGAAAAGGGAATGGATATCGATCTTACAAAGGTGAAGGATGTTTCCTCACTTGCTTTGGAAATCGTAAGAAACAAGGATAGACAACAATGACAACACTAGGAAAATATTCTGGATACAATACCGTATTTCATCGTCTTGACTCCCGTATCAAGCTTATCGGCCTGATACTTTTTATGGTGTCTGTCTTCCTTTCTTATGGAACTCCGTATATGGATCTTGTGATCTATGGCGGACTGTTTGTGATTCTGTTTGTCATCTCTCTTGTTGCTAAGGCGAGCTTTTTGACGCTGTTCAGATCCTTGAAAGCTCTGTGGGTGATGATCATCTTCCTTCTTCTTATCAATATCTTCTTATCGAATGATACAGAGTCTATGATTCTCTTTACCATACCAATCGGTAAAGGCGTTGATATCCGCCTTCAGGCGATCATCAACGTCAGTTATATCTTCCTCCGTCTTGTCCTTGTTCTGATGATGACGAATATTCTGACAGCGACAACGAAGCCGATGGATCTCACCAATGCGCTGGAATGGCTTTTCTTCCCTTTGTCCTTAATCAAAGTCCCGATTCATAAATTCGCAATGGCAATCTCTTTGGCCCTTCGTTTTGTTCCGACCTTACAGGAAGAGACAAGCCGTATCATGAATGCGCAGGCTAGCAGAGGTGTTGATTTCAAACAGGGGAAGATCAAAGAAAAAGTGAAATCCTTGATCTCTCTTATCATTCCTCTTTTCATGTCTGCTTTCCTCACCAGCGGTGAGCTTGCTGATGCCATGGAAGCAAGAGGATATGATCCTGATAGCAAGAGAACAAAGTTCAAAACGAATCACTGGGGTGTTCGTGATACTTTAGGCTGTATCTTCTTGGCTGTTTTCTTGTCCGGAATGATTGTTCTTGCTTATTATAAATTCGATCTGTTTGCATTCTTGGGTGTGGAGCTTCCGAAACTGAAATGAGATATTTTATCCGTATCGCTTTCTTGGGAAACGGATTTTACGGAACCCAGAAGCAGAAAAACCATCGCACTGTCCAAGGAGAATTCGAAGAGAAGCTCTCTCAGATTTTTGATGAGAAAATCAAAGTCATCATCTCCTCTCGATTGGATAGGAATGTGAACGCTCTTGATTTTGCACTTGCTTTCGATACAGAGAAAGATACGGTCAGTTCTGATCATCTAAAGTATTATTTAAGAAGAAGCTTCCTTGATGAAGTCTATATCAAGGATGTCAGAATCGTTCCTTCTTCTTTTTCTCCTCGATATGACTGTGAAAACAAGACCTATTGTTATCTGATACAGAATACAGAGAGAAGAAATCCGCTTCTTTCTTCTATCTCCTATACGCCGATCAGACTTCTTGATATAGAGAAAGTGAAGGAAGTATTGTCCCTTTTAGAAGGTGAACATGATTTCTCTCAGTTTGCTACACCGGAAGGAGATGAAAACACTTTTTTGACTCTTGATAAAGCAAGCGTCAAAGATGTCAATGGAATGCTTCAGATCCGTTTTACAAGCAAAGCATTTCTTCGCTATCAGGTTCGCTTTATGGTCGGAGCCATTCTCTCCTATTGCGACAACAAACTGACATTGGACCAGATCAGACAATTATTGAATGGAGAAGACATCAAGAGGCAGAAACTCAAGGCGGAAGCCAAGGGACTATATCTTGAATACATCTCTTATCCTCAGATAGAAGAGAACGAAGAAACAGAGATATCAGGTGTTTTATTCACTTTATAGAGAAAAAACGATATAATTAGTACTCACTATGAATAACGAAAACAAAGATAACAAGCACTTCAAATCGGTTTTTAAGGAGTACTTCCGAAAGGAAGAGGCTTTTTTGCTTCCGAATATTCTCTGCTATTTCAGAATCATTCTGGTCTTTGTCTTCTTAGCTGTCTATCTGAGCGACTTTACAGTCGCCGGAAACGAAAACGCCAATGTCTACTTTGCAACAGCCATCATGGTCATCGCAAGCTATACGGATTTCATCGATGGCTACATTGCAAGGACGTTCAATATGAAATCCAATCTTGGAAAAGTATTGGATCCGATTGCGGACAAATTGCTTCAGCTTGCTATCGCCCTTGCCCTTGTCATCCGTTTCAGAGGCTTCTTCTCTTTGGATCTGATGTTTGTCATCTTCCTATGCAAAGAGGGAACGCTGATGTTCCAGGATATCTACTTGGCTAAGAGAAACAGATCCTTCGATGGTGCCAAGTGGTATGGAAAACTTTCCTCCTTCCTCTTCTATGTGATATCAGGATGCATCCTCTTCTTCGGTCCTTCTATTCTCCGTCTTTATCCTTTAGATACAGAAGCTGGATTCCATTATTCCCATATGATCATCGATTCTCTGTGTTCGTTTGTTATTTTCTTCTTGTTATTGGCCTGGATTATGTATAGTCTATGTGTAAGAAAACTTCTTCATAATGGTACGGATATCGTCCCACAGAAAACAAAGGAGGATGAAAAGAATGATTAAAATCTATTTGTCACCGAGTTGTCTCAGCTGCAGAAAAGTCAAAGCCTGGTTTGAGGAACAGCAGATTCCTTTCAAGGAAATCAATATTATGAAGACTCCTTTGAGCGAGAATGAGCTGAAGGAGATGCTCATGAAGTCTTTGGATGGTGCTGATGAGATCATCTCCACCAGAAGCAAAGTCTTCAAGGAACAGGGCTTGGATGTCGATACGATGTCTATCTCTGAACTGGTCAAGTTCATTCAGAAGAATCCGACCGTCTTAAAGAGACCGATCATCGTCGATGAGAAGTTCATTCAGGTCGGATACAATTCAGATGAGATCGAAATCTTTGAACGCAACAAGAAACAGATTGCATCTGCTAAGGAAGTCGCTTCTCATATCTGTACACCGGAGAATTGTCCGAACTACGATTCCTGTGTACATCACTTCAATGATAAGCATCTTGCAAAAGCCGTCATCAAATAACAGATTCAGGAGCTCTCTAATGGGCTCCTTTTCTATTCGTGCAGACGATTTGCGACGATTGGCGAATCGTTGCATTTATTTGTGTGACGGGCATGTCATATATCTAAAGGGTGAAAGTCCCGAATAGGAACGTCGTTATAACTATATAGCG
>CAKUXT010000119.1 GCA_934700375.1 uncultured Bacilli bacterium
ACTGTGACAAGCTTGTCCTCGGAGATATCAAGAGCCATCGTCTTGGTTTTGACAGTGACGCTTGTATCCTTGACCATGTCTTCATAGCGGCCTGCATATTCAGGACCGGTGAGTTCTTCTTTGAAGCGGTGAAGTCCAAAGCCATTGTGGATGCACTGATTGAGAATACCGCCTAAGGTATCATCTCTTTCAATGATAAGAATATCTCTTAATCCGCTCTGGTATGCACCATATGCAGCAGCAAGTCCAGCCGGACCGCCGCCGATAATGACTAAATCATGCTGTTCTTTCATTTTCTCTTCCCCTTTGTTTCACAGACGACGACATTGGAACCTGTGACATCCTGATAGACTTCGCTGTAGTCGACATTTCTTTCTCTCATGATGATTTCAAAGACCTTCGGTCCGCAGAAGCCGCCTTGGCAGCGTCCCATTCCTGCATTGGTACGGCGCTTGATGGCATCGATTGTCAAAGCAGGGATCGGAGAATGGATGGCCTGAACGATCTCGCCTTCTGTGACAGTCTCACAGCGGCAGATGACCTGGCCGTATCTTCTGTCCTTCTTGATCCACTCTTCTTTTTCTTCCAAAGACAAAGAGGAAAAGAAACCAGGAAGTCTGTAATACTTGAAGTCTTTCTTTTCAACGAGTTTTTCGCCCATATCAAGAAGCATTCTGACAAGTTCCTTGCCGAAAGCAGGACCGGATGTAAGGCCCGGAGATTTGATGCCGGCAAAGTTGATGAAGTGAGGCAAGAAGCTGCTCTCTTCGATCAAAAAGTCTTCTCTGCCTTCGATGGTTGCACGGACACCGGCGAAGTTACGGATATTGTTTCTGTAATTGATATTGCTGACAGAACGCTTTGCCTGTTCTCTTACATAATCAAGAGCCTTCTGGGTATTGCCCGTATAATCCTTGTAAGGCATATCGCTATTAGCATCAGGACCGACGATGAGGTTTCCATGTACGGTCTGAGAGACAAGGACACCTTTTCCTAAGGAGCTGGGAGTCTGGAAGATGACATGTTCGACAGTCTTTCCCTCTTCCTTGTCCAAAAGATAATATTCGCCTTTGACAGGAGTGATGTGGAAGGATTTTTCCTTTTTGTCCTTCAAAGCAAGACGATAGATGTCATCAGCATGAACACCGGCAGCATTGACGACAAAGCGAGCCTTGATGGTTTCCTTCGGTGTCTTGACATCATAGTTCTCACCATCTCTATCAATAGCGAGGACAGGGCTGTCGCCTAAGAAACGGACACCGTTAACAACGGCTGTTTCTCCTAAGGCAAGAGCCAATTCCCAAGGGGAAACAACACCGCAACTAGGAGCATAGAGGGCATAGTCGATTTCAGGATTGAGATTCGGTTCCATCTTATGCACTTCTTCGCTGGTCTTTAAAATCTCAAGACCGGGGACTCCGTTTTGGACACCGCGAGAATAAAGCTCATCAATCTTCTTATGTTCTTCTTCCGTTGAACCAATGACCAAAGAACCGATCTGGCGATAATGGAAATTGAGAAGAGGATAGAGATCATGAATCAATCTGCATCCTTCTACATTGAGCCTTGCCATCTTCGTTCCGGGCTTTGGATCATAGCCGGCATGAACGATTCCGGAATTGGCTTTTGTCGTCTTCATCGCAACATCATTTTCTTTGTCAATCAAAATGACATTCAGCTCATATTTAGAGAGCTCAAACGCTAATGAGGTACCAGTGATGCCAGCACCTATAATAGCTACATCATATAACATATCGTTTCCCAACCTTTCTAAGAATATTATAGACTATTTTCTTTTTTCTCAAAGAGGAAAAGGCCGTTTGAAAGACAATTTTGAATATTTGTCTTAATTTTTGTTGTAGCGCTTCCATTTTTCTGATGATAGGTTCTCGATTTTGTTTTGTTTGATATGTGGTACAATCATTTTCACTATGAAAGAAAAAACAAAAAAGGCAATCGTCAAAGCGATTTCCGTCCTTGTCATCGTTCTGATGGTCGGCATTGTCGCCTTTTATCTGTTCAACCTTTTCGGTGGAAAAGGGGAACTGTTCAAGGCATTCCAGAATTGGACAAAAGAGAATATCTTTTTAGCATGTTTTCTCTATTTGGCTCTTTCGCCTATCGTCAACATCATCCCTGGAATCTCTTCGATCTTCTTCATCACTCTGGCAAATATGATGCTCAACGATCAGACGCCAAGAGGAATGCTTCACGCCTTTCTTTTAGCCGATGCTTCTGTCATCATCACTTCAACGCTTCTCTTCCTTTTAGGAAAAGTGGCAGGAAAGAAAGTGGTCGGATGGGTCATCGGAAAAGAAGATTATCAAAAAGCGGAGAAGCTTCTTACAATCGGTGGAAAGACCTGTCTTCCCTTTGTCTATCTCCTTCCTCTTTTCCCGGATGACACCATCTCGTTTTTAGCGGGATGCACCAATATCTCTTTCTTGTATAACTTCATCAATGTCATCCTGTTTCGATCTGTCGGTGTCTTTGTCACCTGCTTCTTCGGAACAAATATTTTCCATTATGAAAACTTCCTGTGGTGGCACTGGGTTCTCTTTATCTTAGGCTGTCTTGTTTTAGTCGCTTTTGTTCTGTTCTTGGTCAAGAAGTATTACTCTTACTTAAAATACAAAGAAGAAGGCGGAAAATACATTCTTCTGAAAGGATTGCTGAAAGAGAAGAAGAAGAAATCAGAATAAGATTTCTTTGACGATTTCATCGGAGATGAGATCACGGAGCGTGATCCCTTTTTCGTTGATGACCATATAGGAGTGTCTGTTGTCTTTGGGAAGAGAGACAGAACCAGGGTTTGCAAGAATCAGATCATCCTTTTTCTCTAAGACACCGATATGCGTATGTCCCTGAAGGAAGATATCTCCGCAGTTTTCAGGAAGATTGTCAAAGGAAAAATGATGGCCGTGTGTCATCGTGATGAGATGAGAAAAGACATAGAGCTGTGAGATTTCACAGAAAGGGAAAGAAGAGACCATCTGATCCACTTCGCTCTCACAGTTTCCCTTGATGGCGATAAGCTTATCGGCATAGGAGTTGAGAAGCTTGACGACTTCCTTCGGGCAGTATTCTTCCGGAGGATCGTTTCTGGCTCCATTATAATAGCAGTCACCTAAAAGGATGATTTTCTCCGCCTGATACTTCTCCACCTTGGAAAAGAATAATTTTGCATATTTCAGTGAGCCGTGGATGTCACTGCCGATCAATAGATTCATAATGTTTTCTCCTTGTTTTATATTCAGAATGAAAGACTCTGTATGATGCTTCTTGAATTATAGTCGTAAAGCTTCAGCCCTTTCTCATCCATGACAAGATAGGAATGAATGCCGTCTCTTGGATGAGCGAAGCTTCCAGGGTTTGCAATGATGCTTCCGTTTGCTTCTTTTCTCAGCGTTGCGATATGCGTATGTCCAAAGAAGAAGATATCATAAGGAAGATTATAGGAATAAGGCGATTCATAATGGCCGTGTGACAATACGATGACCTTCTTGAACTGATAATCGAGATTGACATAGGGCATATTGAACCTTGCATATTCGATCTCGCTTTGAGAATCACAGTTTCCGGCAACGGCAAGAATCTTTTCCGAGAGAGGATTGAGTATCTCAATCGAATCGAAGAGAAGATCACCTAAAAGATAAAGTTTGTCAAAATGCTCTTCTTTGAAGAGTGGGACAAGCGCTTCGGTATACGGGATATCCCCGTGAAGGTCAGATGCAATCAATATTTTCATACCTCATCATTATAGAAAGAAAAAAGAGGACTTGCCACAAAAAAGGCATGAAAGAAAAAGAAGGATGAAAAGAAATATCCGTTCACTCTCTAAGACAGATTATTGTTTTTTCTTTTTTTCTTAGCCATTTCATTGATTAACAACTTTTTATAGAAAAATAAGGTAAAACATCTCAGCATCTTAAAAAAATAAGTTTCTCATGATATAATATCGATAGACTGTTCGGAGGTGCTATATGGTTTATTTGTTCGCGTCAGATTTTGACAACACCTTCTATTTCAAAGACGGATTCCATAAAAGCGATATTGATAGCATACATGCCTTTCAGAATGAAGGGCATCTTTTCGGTCTATCGACCGGAAGGTCGTATCACGGCATCATGGATGTCGTAAAAGACCTCATCCATTTTGATTTCTTCCTTCTGGTGACCGGTTCCTATCTTTTAGACAAAGACAAGAACATCATCTATCAGAATCCTATCGATTCCAAGACTGCAAAAACGATTTTTGACAAATACAAAGATGAAGTCTCCATCGCTATCAACACAGGAGAAAGATATTTACCAGCAAGTGACAGCGCAGGAGTATTCAAAGAAGAACTCTTCACTTATCCTAGCGATGAGACTGTCTTTTGCCTCTCCTGTTCCTGCAAAAAGAAAGAGGATGTCCCTTTCTACAAAGAAAGAATCGAAAAAGAATTCCCTTCTCTTACTGCACATCAGAACGGGACATTCTTCGATATTACAAACAGCAAATGTTCAAAAGGAAACTCCATCGATATCTTAAGAAAGCAATATGAAAAACCGTTTGTCTTCGGAATCGGAGACAACTATAACGATATCACCTTATTAGACAGCGTAGATGTTTCTTTCACCTTCACCTATTCTGATGATGAAGTCAAAAAACATGCCGACTATATCGTCTGCAACATGAAAGAGGCAATCGATATCGCCTTGAAGATCATTTCAGAATCGGAATGACCTTTCCCTGTCTTCCTCCGACCATATGCGGAACTCTGTTCTTATCGATATAGACATCCGTTTCGCTTCTCATGCCGAAGTCAGGAGCATAGATTCCTGGCTCTAAAGAGAAGGATGTGTTTTCGATGATGTTTCTTTCATCGTGGGATTCATAATTGTCGATATTGGTTCCAGGTCCATGAGGAGAGACATCTTTTGCGATATTATGACCGGTGCGATGAATGAAATATTCTCCGTATCCCTCTTTATCGATGACTTCTCTTACGACATCATCGACTTCATAGCCTTTGACATCTCTATGGGGAAGATTCTTTTTCAAGAACTCAAAACCGGAATCGACAGCTCTGCGAAGTATTGAGAATCTCTTCTCAACATTTTCAGGTACGCTTTCTCCGACATATCCCATCCAGGTGATATCTCCGTAGACACTATTAGGAGCATCTTTCTTTGCCCACATATCGATTAAAACGACATCGCCTTTGTGTATGAGAGAGGATTTCTCTTCGCTCGGTCCATAATGAGGATCACTTGCATTATGATTGATGGCGACAATACAAGGATCATCATAGATATATCCTTCCTCATGAAGTCGATTGCAGATATAAGACTGGATCTTATATTCATCGCTATATCCTTTTTCAAGGATGTCTTCTTTGATTTTCTTAAAGGCTTCATCTTTGATGGAAAGAAGTGTATTGCAGGCTTCTATTTGACTCTTTTCCTCTTCTTCTGTGAAGGCAGCATAGAGATACTGCTGAAGATCTGCACTTGATATGACCTGATGTCCTAATGAGAGCAGGTATTCGACGCTTCCATAGTCTGCCAAGGATACGCGGGGAAGAAGGCCGAGAGAGGAGACATCCATCAAAATGGTCTTGTCTTCCTTTAAAAGTTCTTTTTCCAATTCCAGCATTTCCTTCCAGGTTTTATAGACATGAAGATCAAAACGAGACGTGATGCTCTTTTGAGAAAGAAAGACGGTATCAATCTGATGGCAGATCAAAAACGGCTTTCTGTCTTTCGGTATTGCCATGATAATCTTTCTTGTCAGCATCAGATCACCTAAAAGAGAGACCATGATCGGATTTTTGTTCTCATAATCGACTAATACCCAGCAAGAAGCTTCTTCCGGTATCTGTTTCTGTATTTCAGCTATTGTATGTTTCATTGTTTTTTACCATCCTAGTATAGTTTAGCACATCTGTCGTGCTCCTGATTTTGAATCTGTTTTGCCTCTTTTTAGCACTCATTTGTTCTTCAATTGTAAATTATTAGAAAAATGTTAAATATAAAGTGCTAAAAATGTGCTAAATGGTTTACAATATTGAAGTCGGAGGATGCTCACCATGAAATTCAAAAACAAGAAGAGCAAAATCATCTTCAAATCCCTGTTGGCATTAGCATATTTCGCCTGCTGTCTTGTCTTGATCATCGAAGCATCCCTTCCAGGAAAGATCTCTGCTGACCACAGCAACTCTGTCGGCGGAGGAATCGCAGACATCATCAATAACGGAGTGGGTGATCAATCCGTTCTAATCAATCCTACCAGTTTAAAAATCAAGGCTCCTTCATCGGATACACTCTATGTCTCTGATACCTATCAATTAGAGACAACAATAGAGCC
>CAKUXT010000120.1 GCA_934700375.1 uncultured Bacilli bacterium
GACAAAGAGAGTCGTGGCGATTGCACCGATTACAATGATTGCCAGAAACTGAGCGATGTTCTTTTTTATATTCCTCAGCTGCATTTTCAAAAGGAGCAGGAAGGGTTTGTTTCTTTTTACCATTGTATTTGCTCCGGCGGTATCGGATTTTCAGTCTTTTCGACAGACACCAATTTTCCGTCACTGATATGAAGAACTTTTTCCGCACACTCCGCAATTTTGGAATTATGTGTGACAACAATGACTGTCTTCTGATATTTTTTTGAAACATCATAAAGCAATGATAATACACTGCTTCCTGTCTTGCTATCCAAGGCTCCTGTCGGTTCATCACAAAGCAACAGATCTGGATTTTTGACAATCGCTCTTGCTATTGCGACTCTCTGTTGTTCTCCACCTGATAATTCAGATGGGAAGTTTCCTTGTCGTTTCTCCAATCCGACAGATTTCAGAACTTCTTTGCTATCTAAGGAATCCTCATTCAAAGAGGCTGCCAATTCCACATTCTCAAGGGCAGTGAGATTGGGCATGAGATTATAGAACTGGAAGACAAAGCCAATGTCTTTTCGACGGAAAAAGACTAGTTTTTTATCATCAAAAGACGTAACGTTCTCCCCATGAATGAAATACGTTCCTGAGGTAGCATTGTCTAATCCGCCGAGGATGTTAAGAAGTGTGCTTTTACCGGCACCGCTTGATCCAAGAATGACGACAAATTCGCCTTTATCCAATGAAAAAGTGACATCATCGAGCGCTCTGACTTCGTTTTCGCTTCCTTGGTTATAGATTTTAGATAAATTGTTGACCTCTATTTCTTTCATGTTCTAATTCTCTTAGCGTTATTTTAGCACCAAGAGAGTGAGAGAAAAAGGAAATATTGTCAATCGTCATAATGTCTTGAAATATAATCGATATCATTTGCTAATCTTCCCCATTTGAAAGCAACATAATATCGTCGTTGAGGCTGTCTTTCATCATGATTGATGAACCTAGCTCTCGGACCGAAAATAACGGGGCCAAGATGAAGACTGTTGATGTAATTCCAGTTCCTGCGCTGTAAATGTTTAATGACCTGATTTTCACTTGCCAATACACCGAAATCCGGTGTTCCGAAATAAATGTAATCCGCACTAGGAAGATCTTCGTGGTTTCCATGAAACAGGAACTTTGTCACATAGTCCACTACAAGTTCTCTGTTCCGGTTCAATTCGATGTTTGCAGCTTTGATTTCATCCTGCATCTGAAGAAAGATAGTCTGATAAGGAAGTCTATCTTTTCCGGTTCCATCCAAAGTGCCGTCACCAAACTGAAATTTAAGAATTGTCTTCTGTGTCTCTTTTGAAATCCCTCTTGCGCGAAGAGACAAGATGAATTTCTTGATGTCTTCGCAATGGATGTGTTCGGCTCCTCCGCTTTTTATGGAAATATGAAAAGTCTTCCCATGATAAGTCAGGGCGATATCCGGTTTGGCCCTAGGGTCTTCCTTTGTGACAACAAAGATGTCATCGTCAAAATCATCGTACATTGCCTTCATGAGGTTTTTGATGTTGTTTCCGAAGTCGTCGAAACGTTTTCCGTCGATGGCTTTGATCAGATCTAATTCGTTCTGCAGTCCGCTATTGATTCGCATATGGTTAATCCCCTTCATATAGATATTCATACGCAAAGGCAGAAAAATTAAATTTTTCGTATTCTTTTTTCTGAAAATGATAGTGGCCGGAGCGAGAACCAAGGAGGGACAACATCGAAAAAACTCGGAGGAACTCCGAGTTGTTTTCAAGATGGTGGCCCAACGCAGGGTCGAACTGCGGACACTAGCATTTTCAGTGCTATGCTCTGCCAGCTGAGCTATCGGGCCAATAATGATTTGTGTCGCGCTTTTTATGGCGCTTTGATATTCTAGCAAAGTGAAAAGCATTATTCAAGCAATTTTTTATTTTTGCCATGGTTTTCAAATCGATTCCGCCTAAATTATGCTAGAATAATCCATATGAGCCAAGTATATACCTTATCTGTACATGACATCGTTGATTTATTGCTTAGGAGAGGGCATTTAGACACTCGCGTTTTCAATCAATCCTCTATGCAGGAAGGCACGAAGCTTCATGCAAGATATCAAAAAGAGCAAGGAGATGATTACTACTCTGAATATCCTCTTTCCTATCAATTCCAGAATGAGGGTATGACTTTCAAAGTTTTCGGAAAGGCGGATGGTGTCATTTTCAAAGATGATGGTGAAGTCATTGTGGAAGAGATCAAGACTACTGTTGATGATCTTGATAATTTCATTCATGACCATGGTGAATGGCATTTAGGACAGGCGATGTTCTATGCTTATATTCTTTCCAAACAAAAGAACCTCAAATCGGTAACGATTCTGATGACCTATATCAAACAGAACAATTACCGTCTGAAAAAACATATCACAAAGAAATACACGGATGAGGAGCTGTCTCGTTTTGTGACTGATCTGATTCTGAGATTCACACATATTCAGAAAAAAATTCAAAGGATGAAAATCGAAAGGAACATGTCCACTAAGGATCTGTCTTTTCCTTTTTCTCATTTCAGAGATGGTCAGAAAGAGGCGATTGATTTTGTCGAAAAGGCTGCTGAGGAAAAGAAAGAAGTCTTCATTGAAGCTCCGACTGGTATCGGTAAGACGATTTCAGTCCTCTATCCTCTTGTCAAAAGATTCTATTCAAAGAAAGCAGATAAGATTTTCTATCTGACAAGCAAGAACTCTATCAAGAGAATCGCTGTCAATGCGATGTCTCTTTTCATCAATCAAGGCGTAAAAACAAAGACGATTGAATTTACAAGCAAAGAGAACATCTGTTTCAATGACAAAAAGGGACACTGCAATCCTGATGAATGTCCTTTTGCAAAATACTATTATGACAAACTGGTCGATGTCATTTTTGACAATCTGGAATGTGCAGATTTATTCGATCGAAAAAAGATAGAAGAGATCGCCTACAAGAATCAGATGTGTCCATTCCAGCTGCAGTTGGATTTCTCTGCATATTGCGATGTTCTCATCTGTGATTATTCGTATGTATATGACTATCACGATCTTCTCAATCTGGAAGAGAGCAATATCAAAAACACACATTCGTTTTTGCTTGTCGATGAATGTCACAATCTTCCTGACAGAGTCCGTGACATGTACTCAATTGAATTGTTCTTAAGCGATATTAAGAAGGCTCTGGAGTTTTGCATCTCTCCTGCTTTTGAAATGCTCCGTGCAGATCTTACTGATTTGATTTATCTGATCGAGCACATGAATCTTGATGATATTGCTGGCAATATCGTTCAAAGCAATTTGGTTGAAATCAAGAAGATACCAACCACGATCACCGATGATATCGATGATTGTCTTGTTGATATGAAGGATATTCTGAAAAAGTCGCCTTCACTTGTCGATGATGCTTTTTTGGAGTTCTTCTACTCCTTGAACAGCTTTGCTTTCCTTTCGGAACTTGCCGAGGATGATTCTCTTCACAATGCGTTCTATTGCTACGTCACGAAATATGAGAATGAAATCAATTCGATCAGAATCATGAATCTTGATAGCAGACCACTTATCAATGAAGGTTCCAGCAATTTTGAATCGACGGTCTACTTCTCTGCAACCTTGTCTCCAAAGGATTATTACATCGATCTTTTAGGCGGTGACAAGAACGATTTATCCAATCGTCTGATTCTTAATTCGCCTTTTCCGCTTGAAAACAGAAAAATTTTCTTTGATACGAACCTATCTTTAAGATATAAAGATAGGGATGCGACTTTATATTCCGTTTATTCGTTAATCAAAAGCGCAATTGCATCGAAACAAGGAAACTATTTTGTTTTCTGCCCATCGTTTGATTATCTTGAAAGGCTATACTCTTTCTTCGAACAGGAGAAAGAGGAAAACGTCAGTATCATCACTCAGTCTCGTTTTATGAAAGAATCCGACAAGCAATCATTCTTGGAGAATTTCAAGACAGACAGTGAAAAAACAACAGTCGGTCTTCTTGTTCTTGGCGGTGTCTTCTCGGAAGGCATCGATCTTGTCGGAGACAGACTTATCGGCGCCATCATCATTTCAGTCGGTCTTCCCCAGCTCAACTTTGAAAGAGACAGACTAAAAGATTATTTCAATCAGGATGACAGCGATTCTCAGTTAGGTTTCCTATACGCTTATACCTATCCTGGAATCAATAAAGTTCTTCAGGCAGCAGGGCGTGTCATCCGTTCTGAAAATGATAAAGGCTTTGTCCTGTTTATCGATTCGCGCTATAAGCAGAAAAACTACTATGACATCATGAAAGAAATCTATCCTGATGCTATGACTATCGTATCGCCCAGTCAGCTGAAAATGAAATTGCGCACCTTTTGGAAGGAGAAAGACAAAAATGAACTTTGATCAGAAACATATCAGAAACTTCTGCGTTGTCGCCCATATCGATCATGGAAAATCAACGCTTTGCGATCGAATCCTTGAAAAAACCGGAGCGGTTGAAGTAAGAGACCTTCAGCCTCAGCTTTTGGATGAGATGTCAATCGAAAGAGAAAGAGGAATCACAATCAAGCTCAATGCGGTCAACGTAACCTATAAAGCAAAAGATGGTGAGACCTATCTATTCAACCTGATCGATACTCCTGGCCATGTCGACTTCACCTACGAAGTCAGCCGTTCTCTCAGCGCCTGCGAAGGCGCAATTCTTGTTGTCGATGCTACACAGGGTGTTCAGGCTCAGACGCTTGCCAATGGTTATCTTGCTATCGACAATGGCTTGAAGCTGCTTCCTGTCATCAACAAGATGGATCTTCCTTCTGCTGATGTAGAAAGATGTCAGCTTGAACTGATCGATACTTTATCTATCGATCCCGAATCTGTCATTCCGGTTTCAGCAAAGACAGGTATCGGTGTCGACACACTCTTAGAGCATATCGTCACTGATCTTCCTTCTCTGACCGGTGATGAAAACAATCCTTTGGAAGCTCTTATTTTCGATTCTCGTTTTGATTCTTATCGCGGTGTCATCATTCTTATCCGCGTCTTTGAAGGAACAATCAAAGTCGGCGATAAGATCAAATTCCTGTCAAACGGAAACACTTATCAGGTTACCGAGCTTGGCATCCGTACACCGAAAGAACAGAAGGTTGATTCTCTAAAAGCCGGTGAGGTCGGATATCTGGCTGCATCGATCAAAAATATCAAAGATGTTCAAGTCGGTGATACTGTCACAACAGTCGACAATACTAACGCAAAACTTTTGAAGGGATTCAGAAAGACACAGCCGATGGTTTTCGCTGGTCTTTATCCCAGCGACAACAAGGATTTTGAAAACCTTCACAACGCGTTGGATAAGCTTTCCTTAAATGATTCCGCTCTTGTCTATGAGCCTGAAACATCTGTTGCTTTGGGTTCTGGTTTCAGATGCGGTTTCTTAGGGCTTCTTCATATGGAAGTCGTACAGGAAAGACTGGAAGAAGAATTTGATCTGGATATCATGTGCACGGCACCTTCTGTTGTCTATGAAGTCACATTCACAGATGATACGACAGAGTTCATTCAGAACCCGGCCGACTTTCCGAAAGACAGAACGAAGATCAAAGAGACTGCAGAGCCTTTTGCAAACGTTGTCATCATGGCGCCGAAAGACTTTGTCGGCAACATCATGACTTTATGTCAGAATAGACGTGGTGTCTTTGATGTTATGACTTATATTGATGAAACACGTGTTGAATTGAAATATAAGATGCCTCTCAGTGAAATAGTATTTGACTTCTTCGACAGACTGAAATCCGTCTCTCAGGGTTATGCATCTTTAGACTATACTCCTATCGGTTATGAAAAGAGCGATGTCGAAAGAATGGATATTCTTCTCAATGGAGAAGCTGTCGATGCTTTGACTACCGTCATCTATCGACCGACTGCTTATACAAGAGCACGTGCCGTTGTCGACAAACTGAAAGATGTCATTCCTAAACAGCAGTTTGAAATCCCTGTTCAGGCCGCATTCGGAAGCAAGATCATTGCAAGAGCTGATATCAAATCGGTCCGTAAGGATGTTCTTGCCAAGTGCTATGGCGGTGATATTTCCAGAAAGAAGAAACTTTTGGAGAAGCAGAAGAAGGGTAAGAAACGTATGAAGGAATTCGGAAAGGTTCAGGTCCCGCAGGAAGCATTCATTGCGATGCTGACTGTCGATGATACACAAAAATAGTTAGTCATTACTCATAGGAATTAATTTTTCGTCAAAACGTCGATAAACTGCAGGCCTTGAAACAAAAAAACGCCAGAA
>CAKUXT010000121.1 GCA_934700375.1 uncultured Bacilli bacterium
GTATATCGGTTCCACATCCACTTTAGGCCTTCACCATCTCGTATGGGAAATCGTCGACAACGCTGTCGATGAGGCCAATGAAGGATATGGCAAAAATATTTATGTTACCATCCACGCCGATGGTTCTTTGGAGGTTGAAGATCAAGGAAGAGGTGTTCCTTACGACTACAATGCCAAAGAGAAGATGAATGGTTTCCAGATCGTTTATCAGACGCTTCACGGTGGCGGAAAATTCGATGAGTCCAACTACAAGAGCGCAGGCGGCCTTCACGGTGTCGGCGCCTCTGTCACCAACGCCCTTTCCAAGTGGATGGAAGTCCACTCCTACCGCGATGGTGTCGATCACTTCGCTCGCTTTGAAAAGGGCGGAAGTAAGTTTTCCGGCATCAAGGAATTAGGAAAGACAACCAAGAAGGGAACGAATGTCCGCTTCTATCCTGACGATACGATCTTTGAAGACATCACCTTCAACTATGACCGCATCGCCAACCATCTCGATGACCAGGCCTGCCTTACTAAAGGTGTCGTCTTCCATCTCAAAGATGAGCGCACCGATAGAGAGAATACGTTCTACTACGAGAACGGTCTTGTCGAATACTACAACAGACATATCTTCCAGAAGACTCCTTTGACGCAGCCGATGCACTTTGAAGGCGTCGAAGGCGGAATCAAAGTCGAAGTCGTCTTTGGATTCCTCAAGGATTCCTACGATGAGAAGATCATCGCATTTGCAAACGGCGTCAGAACAGGAGACGGCGGCTATCATGTCACAGGTCTTAAGAAAGCCATCACAAGCTGCTACAATCAGTTCGGCATCAACAATTCCATGTTCAAATCCTCTGCTCCTCTTGACGGCGATTGCTTAAGAGAGGGACTTGTCGCTGTCCTTTCTGTCTGGGTTCCTGAGCATCTCCTTCAGTTCGAAGGTCAGACAAAAGGCAAATTAGGCACAAAAGAGGCTCTTAACGCCACGGATTCTGTCATTGAGAACAAACTCTCCTACTATCTTGTCGAGAACAAGGCTGAGGCAGAAGCGGTCGTCAAAAAGACCATGAACGAAATGAGAGCAAGAGATAAGGCCGAAGCGGAAAGAAAGAAGGAGAGAGAACTTCTCAAAGGCAAGACTGCCGAATATGAGATCTCCAACAAACTCACTCCCTGCTCAAGCAAAGAATATCTCAAGAACGAGCTTTTCATCGTCGAAGGCGATTCTGCAGGCGGCTCTGCCAAGAAGGGAAGAGACCCGAAGCACCAGGCCATCCTTCCTTTGAGAGGAAAGCCGAAGAATACAACAGAGATCGAGGATGCAAAGGCCCTGTTAGGCAACAGAGAAATCTCCACCATGATCTACACCATCGGTGCAGGTTACGGAAAGGAATTCAAAATCCGCGACATCCATTACGGCAAGGTCATTATCATGACCGATGCCGATGATGACGGAAGCCATATTCAGTCGCTCCTTCTCACCTTCTTCTACAACCATATGAAGCCGCTGATCGAAAACGGCAACTTATATATCGCATGTCCTCCTTTGTACCGCGTCTATAACAGCAAGAAAGAGATCTACTGCTATGATGATACAGAACTTGAGGAAGCAAAGAAGAACATCGGAAGCAGCTATCGCGTCAACCGTTACAAGGGACTTGGCGAAATGGATTATTCCCAGCTCTCTTCCACAACGATGAATCCCGAACACAGAAAGCTTCTCAAGGTCTGTCTGAAAGATGACGATGATACCGGAGACAAGGTTTCTCTGTTCTTAGGAAAAGATGCCGACAGACGTAAGGAATGGATCAACAACAACATCGATTTCACTGTTGTCGATACATTCACCAATGAGGTGATGAAGAATGAAAAGTAAGAAAAACAACACGCCCATCGTGATGGAAAACATCGTCGACAGCGACATGAGCGATGTTCTGATCGGTGCCTTCAACCGCTACGCGAAAGAAGTCATCACAGACCGCGCCATTCCTGATGCAAGAGATGGTCTTAAACCTGTTCAGAGACGTATCATCTTCGATATGTTCGACAAGGGCTATCTCAACTCCAAACCCACCATCAAATGCGCTACCATCGTCGGTAATGTCATGGGACATTTCCATCCGCATGGCGACGCTTCTATTTACGACGCCTTAGTCCATCTCTCCCAGAGCTGGAAGATGGAAGCACCGCTTGTCACCTTCCAAGGAAACAACGGTTCTTTGGATGATGATCCGGCTGCTGCATCCCGTTATACCGAAGCCAAATTATCCCAGCTGAGCGAATATCTCTGCATGGATCTGGACAAGAATACGGTCAAGATGGTTCCGACCTTCGATGATAAGGCCTTGGAACCGACTGTCCTTCCTGCAAGATTCCCGAACCTTCTTGTCAATGGTACAAGCGGTATCGCAGTCGGTAGCACGACCTATATTCCTCCTCACAATCTCTCTGAAGTCATCGATGCCTGCATCTATCGTATCGGCCATAAGAAAGTCTCTGTCTCCGATTTATTGGAACGCATTCCTGGACCTGATTTCCCCACTGGGGGCGTGATCGATGACAAGGAAGCAATCCGCTCTTTATATGAGACCGGAAACGGCAATTTCTATCTTTATTGCAGAACGCATATCGATGAAGGAGAAAATGCCATCGTCATCACTGAAATCCCTTATGGCATGGTCAAAAACGACTTCGTTTCGACCCTTGTCAAGAGAAAGGATACCGATCACCTTGACAACATCAGCGAAATCATCGATGAATCCGCCAAGGATGATGTCAATATCGTCATCAAGATCAAAGAGGGCGCAGATCCTAATGATATCCTCACCTATCTGCAGTCCAAAGGCGCTTTAAGAACGACAATCAGCTGCAATTTCTTAGCTATCGACCATGGTCATCCTAGAAAGATGCCGCTTCTCGATCTGATCGATTCTTTCATCAACCACCAGAGAGAAGTCTCCACTAAAGCCTATCAGTACGATTTGAAGACCTGCAAGGACAGACTTGAAATCGTCTCCGGCTATATGAAGGCCTACTCCATCCTCAATGAGATCATCGACAAGATCAGAAAGTGCTCTGGAAAAGAGGGTGTCAAGCAGATGTTGAAGAACGATTACGGCTTTACGGAAAGACAGGCTGAAGCCATTTCCATGATGCCTTTGTATCGTTTGAGCAACACCGATATCGTCGCGCTCAGAAACGAAGAGAATCAGCTCAGCAACGTTGAGATTCCCGCAATCGAAGCGGTTCTCAACAACCCTGATAAGCTCGATAAGACCATCGTCGATATCTTAAAGGAAGTCAGAATGAAGTTCGCTGTCAGAAGAAAGACAGAAATCCTCGATACCAAGCAGTCCTTTGAGGCTGTCGATCAGACAAAGCTCATCGCCAAAGAAGATGTCTATGTCTGTGTCACAAATGACGGCTATGCCAAGAGAACAAGCGTCAAATCCTATCAGGCATCCTTGAAGAATGTCTCTGAAAACGATCCTTACAATCTTCCGAAGATGAAGCCTGGAGACAGACTTGTCTATGACGGATTATGCGATACCCATCAGGCTTTGATGCTCTTCACAAACACCGGAAACTACGCCTATGTTCCTATCCACCTTCTCACTGATATCAAGTGGAAAGAGGAAGGAAAGCACCTGAATAACCTCATCGCCTTAAAGGCCGAAGAGCGCATTGTCAAAGTCTTCCGCATCGATGAATTCAAGGAAGGCTTATATGTCGTCATGCTCACAAAAGAGAACAAGATCAAGAGAACTCCTCTTGTCGATTTCACCCAGTCTGCACTGACGAAACGTCCTTTAAGAGCCTGCAAGATCGCCAGTAAGGACGATGCCCTTGTCGATGTCTGCATCACAAGTGGCAACAGCGATGTCATCGTCTGCGATTCCTTAGGCCGCGTCAGCAGATTCAATGAAGCGGATATCCCTGTTGTTTCAACAGCTGCCATGGGTGTAAAAGCCATCTCTTCCGGCATTGAAAATGCACCGCTTGTCTCACTTGTCTCCCTGAACAGCAAAGAAGCTTCTCTGCTTCTTCTTATCGGTGACAGAAGAGCGGCAAGACTTATCCGTTCTCAGGAGATTGAAAGCTCTGAAAGACTCTCCTTCAAGACCAATCTCATTAAGATTCTGAAGAAGAATCCTTGGACTGTCGTTACCCTGCAGAAGGTAAGCCGCAACAAAGACGAGAGAAATCCGATCTCTGTTACGACGCTCGACTCTTCCTTTGCCGTCAATATCGATGCCCTGACACCGAATTCACCGAACTCCGAACTGAGAGAGAACTTAGATAAATTGGGAAAATCCCTCGTTCTTGGATTCAATGATTTCGGAAGCGTCATCGATGAGAATACGTTAGTCGAAGAACCTTCCGTCCAGAAGGTCAAAAAGGTGAGCGCAAAGCCCGATAAGGCCGAAACGCAGCTCTCCTTGTTCGACTTATTCGAACGCAACAAAAAATAAATCAGATTAACTAGCCAATCTATCATCACAACTGATAGAATAGAATCATAGAAAGGAGAATTACCATGTTTTTCCACAAGACCAAAGCCAGCGGTGTGACCGCAGAAATCCGTGTCAGAAGATGTTATGGATGCGGAGCCATCCTTCAGGATCAGGATCCTGATGAAGTCGGATATATTCCCAAAGAGAAATTCGAATCCGGAGATGAGAACCTCTGCGAGCGCTGCTATAAGCTTCGCCACTACTCCAAATACAAGGCCAGCGGCGATTTCACCATCGATTATGTGACGATCCTTTCTCACGCCAAAGAAGAAGGAGCACTCGTCTGCTATGTCTTGAACGCTTTCTCCTTGGAGGGAAGCTTCCTCAACGGCATCAGCAAGTTCCTGCCGGAACGTTTCTTAGTCATCGTCAACAAGAGAGACCTTCTTCCTAAAGACTATTCCGACGAATACATCGTCGACAAAGTCAAAGACAAGCTTGCAAAGGACGGTGTCCATCCGCTTGATATCATCATCACATCCAGCGGCAGCCCGAGAAACAATATCGACACCCTTGTCACTTTGATCGATAAGAACAGAAACGGCAAGAGCGTCTACTTTGTCGGCGCCTATCAGGTCGGAAAATCCTCTCTTATCAACTGCATCCTGATGGGTTATTCCAACTCCACTGAGAAGATGATCACAACCTCTCCCTATCCTGGAACAACGCTTGACGTCATCTCTATTCCGCTTGACGACAATTCCTTCCTTTATGACACTCCTGGCATCTACAACTCCTCTTCCATCATCTCCTTTGTCGAGCCTGAGATTGTCAAATACGTCCTTCCTAGAAGCCAGGTGAGAACCGAGAGCTATCCTTGCAAAGAGGGACAGTCCTTCCTTCTTTCCAACCTTGCCAGAATCGATTTTGACAAGGGAGACAAGACCACATTCACCTTCTATAAGTCCAATGATCTCACCAACCAGAGATGCAAGATCAATAAGGCGGATGACCTTTTCAACAGCATCTCCAACAATGTCAATTCCGAAACGAGATGCAGAAAAATCACCTCGATTTCTTCCATGAAGAAAGTCACACTCAAAGCTGAGGGTGAAGGAACTGGAAGACTTGTCATCAACGGCCTTGGATTTGTCGAATTCATCCAGAAAGGACAAGAGATCACCGTCTATGTTCCTAGCCCTGTCGAAGTCTCTTTGCAGAGCACGGCGATCAGCAAATAATGTCTAAGATCTATTATCTTTCTTCCTTTGATCCGATTGTGAACAGTGACTTCGCATTCATCGAAGATCCCTGTCTCTATTTTCCTGTTCTTGAAAGGAAATCGGAATTCATTTTCCTTCCCTTCGGCAAGGAAAACAATCTTTCTGTTCGAAAAGAAATGATAAGGTCAGTCTATCCTAATGCCGCCTTCGCTTCTCCGCTTGAGACAGAAGAGGAATTTCTCTCTCTTGTCAAAGCGCTGAAAGCAAATGAGTATATCGTTTTGGAAGAAACGCTTCTCAAACAGCTGATCGGCGAGAATATCAACGGCTTTCTATCTATCAACAAGAACATACTTGTTCTGAAAGAAATCCGCGTGGAACATCCATCCTACTGCAGAATGCGGTATTTAGGCAAAGATGAAAGAAACTATACGGTCTCAGGAAGCTATTTATGGGCGCGTAAACCCGTCCTGGACGTTTTCTCTGAGAAGGGAATGTATTTTATGGCAGACGTGAAAGAGAGAGTCTCTACGCACCGTTTCCTGCATTCCTTATCCGTTGCAAAGACCGCATATACGATCGCCGAGAATAATTCCCTTGATCCGATCCTCTGTTATCATGCTGGTCTTCTT
>CAKUXT010000122.1 GCA_934700375.1 uncultured Bacilli bacterium
GGATTGTACTGTAACAAGAACTTCTTATTACTTATGTATCTTATCACTTGAGATTTCAAATGGAAGAAAAAATTAAAATTTTTTTCGATTGACAAATTAAGAAGGTATCAGTTAAATATTTTTGTAAGGAGAATGTAAATCATGCAAAGCACAGTTTATTTTTCAAGAGACTTAGATGGGAAGCATATCAAAGACCTTTATAAATTATACGAAGGCAAGCTTTCTGGCAATATCGCCATCAAACTTCATTCCGGAGAAGAAGGAAACCAGAATTTCTTACGCCCCGAATACCTTAAAGACATCATCGATTATGTCGATGGAACAGTCGTCGAATGCAATACTGCCTATGACGGAGCCAGAAACACCAGTGAAAAGCACCTTAAGACATTGAAAGAACACGGATGGAGCAAGTACTTCAAAGTCGATCTTCTCGATGAAGAAGATGATGACTTGGTCTTACCGATTGAAAACGGATTTGTCTTAGATAAGGACTTTGTCGGAAAAGACATCTCAAAATATGATTCCTTATTAGTGCTCTCTCATTTCAAAGGACATCCGATGGGCGGATACGGAGGAGCTTTAAAGCAGCTTTCTATCGGCATTGCATCCAGTAGAGGAAAAGCATGGATTCATTCTGCTGGAAGAACAACAGATCAGTCCAAGTTTTGGAATAACCTCCCCAAGCAAGACACTTTCTTAGAAGCCATGGCGGATGCTGCATCCTCTGTTGTCAAATATTTTAAAGGAAACAGCCTTTATATCAACATCATGAAGAATATGTCTGTTGATTGTGACTGCTGTGCAGTCGCTGAAGATCCCTGCATGAAAGATATTGGCGTACTGATCAGCGATGATCCTGTCGCTATCGACAAAGCCTGCATTGATCTTGTCATGAACAGCAATGATCCTGGAAAAGAACACTTTATGGAAAGAGTCAATTCCAGACATGGTCTTCACACCATTGAAGTAGCTGAAAAGTTAGGTATCGGAACAACCGATTACAAACTGATTGAACTCAAGTAAACAACATAACGAATAAAGCGGACCATCTCTGGCCCGCTTTATTTCATTCTTCGATAACTAGCGGCTTTTTTCTAAACAGAAGTAGCATCGATGCCATGCAGATAGTCGAAACGAGAAGACCGAAGGAAACATCGCTCAAATAGTGAGCGCCGATACGGATTCTGGTATAGGCGATAAGCAAGGTATATGCTAAACAGATGAAATAAGTGACATAATTGCTTCCCTTGAATTTGAAGCGGAACAAGGGAGAAAGAATAGCCAATAGCATTGTGGTTGTAGCCGTTGCGACATGTCCGCTAGGCCAGGATTTATAGTAATCTCCTTTATGCTTGAACGGCTGGAACTGATACCAGGCGCGGAATGTATCTCCGTTGACATTCAATGTCTCATCGACCAAGAATCGATATCTAGGTCTTCCTCCGATCTTTTTCAATAATGTCATCACACCGATCTGAAGCAAGGAAACAAACAGGATAATCAGACCTAACTTCAGTGTGTTATCAAGATTGTGATGGTCTAAGAATACGATGGCTAAGACAGAATAGAAGATCATGATACAGGCGCTGATACCATAGGCAAGCCCTTGTTCAAAGACAAGGCCATATCGTTTTCCGTTGTCGACCATGTGGCTGCCTAAATAATAAGTGGCTCCAATGAGTGTTGATAAACCTAAAACGATGCCGAGAATCTTCCAGTATATTTTGTCTCTTGGAAACAATCCTAAGAAACAGAGTATTCCGCCCAGTGCGATGATCCAATAGGCTATTGATTCACCAATTGTCTCAAAGAAACCGGCAAAGCCATTGGAACTATCGGCAATCGCTTTTGAAATGGAGAGGTCATAGAAAGTTCCGAATAGGATTCCGATAACGGAAATAACAGCAGGAATGAGAAGACACCAAACAGGTATTGAAAACAGTTTTTTGCGCATAAGTTCGAGCTCCTTACTAATATGATAACATTGAAAACTTTACTTTTCGGCTTTTTTGTCAATAAATCGGCCGAATCGTGTTAAAAGCCCCTTAAATTGTAACCACTTTCTTAAAAAAATGATACAAATTTCAAAAAAAACTATATAATACTTATAGACGAATAAAAACTGCGGTTTACCGCGAAAGGAGAACATTATGGCAAAACCTACTAGAAGACATAGAGAACCTGTTAGAAAGTTGGACGTTTTTAATTTACCTCTTGGCGTTTATCTTGATGAAAAGGGCTTCGGCGAAATTCATCTTCTTCATTCCCATCGTTCTGCTAATGGTGAACCCGAATTGATGTATGAAGGACTCCTTCATAAAGGTCAGCTCGCTTTGGTCACCGGCGCAAATCTTGAAAACCAGATTCCGTCCCAGGGATACAATCACGGCTACACTTTCGAAGGATTCGCACAGCAGCTCTTTGTTGTTGATAACGCTTGTGTTTCGTACAACGCCAAAGAAGACAGAACCTTCGCTTACATCAACCCCACTTCCAAGTTGATGTTCCAGGGCGATCCTTCCAAGAAATACAGAATCTACTTCCACATCTATGAAAACTGTGTCGGCGAAGAGAACAATCGTTGGGTTGTCGTCAACGCTGAAGAACTCTAAATCAGGTCATAAAGCTGCCTTCGGGCAGCTTTTTCTCTTGTTCTAGAAAACAAAAGTCCACAAAAAAAAGACAGGAGCGATTTTTGCTTCCTGTCTTTTTTGAAATCAGTCCTGCTTGTCTTTCTTTTCTTCAGTCAAAGACGGATTGTCTTTCAGTCTCTTATCAAATTCGATGCAAAGCAGCATAGCGATGCTGACACCGATAAAGATGAAACCGAATGAAGAAATCGTGTAGATCACCCAAGTGTATCCGCTCCATTTGTTCAGATAAAGAGCGAGGCTTACAGCCTCTAAAATCAGTGCGCTGATTGCAAAGGACCAAAGCAAGCATTTGTAGCTTAACAACAATCTCATTTTATTTTTCATTTTGATGAGCCCTCCTCTTGGCTTCAATCATATTGGATGATCTTTTCACCTCAACGATTTTTCTGTATTCTGTCATCGCTCTTTCGTATTTTCCGGCATTGCCCGGTTCATAGAATACAGTGTTGATCAGTTCATCAGGCAGGTATTCGATGTATTTCCACACTTGTGGATCATCATAGGGATACGAATATCCGTCTGGAACATTTGCTCTTGTCAGCTTCAGATAGTCTTTCACATGAATCGGAGCGTCGGAGACCATGTCCATCGCTTTTTCAATTGCAAGACAGGATGATTTGGACTTTGGAGAACCGGCAAGATCGACAACGGTGAATCCTAAAGGAATCATCGCCTCTGGCAGACCGACTTCTCTAGCGACCTGACAGGCGTGATAACATCGATCTACTGCCTGGGGGTTTGCTAATCCGATATCTTCATAGGCGGTAACAAGAAGCCTACGTATTGTACCCTCTAAATCGCCGCTCTTCAAGAGTTTTGCAAGATAATAAATCGCGGCATCGATTTCAGAACCGCGAATCGACTTCTGGAAAGCGGAGACGGTGTTGTAATGTTCGTCATCATCCTTGTCGCTGAGGTAGTTCGGTATACTGACAACGCTCTTTACATCATCGATATCGATAAGGTGACTTGAAGGATAAGAAAATCCTGTCGCCTCCAATTGGTTGTATGCAAAACGGAGATCGCCGCCGGATATCTTGGAAAGATATTCAAGTGCCTCATCTGTGAATTTTCTCTTGTTTCCAAGTCCTTTTTCCGAAGAAACTGCTCTTTTCAAAGCGATTAGGATATCATCGCTTGTAAGAGGTTCTGTCTCTAACAGCCTTGTTCTGGAACGGATGGCAGGGTTGAGCGAGATAAGCGGATTGGCAGTTGTGCAACCGATCAAATAGAAATCGCCGTTTTCAAGATGCGGAAGAAGGATATCCTGCTTTCCCTTGTCCATACGATGGATTTCATCGATGATGACAATAGAGGGGAAGAACTGAATCGCTTCTTTGAAAGTTTCTTCCATTTTGCTCTTATTGTCAACAACGGCATTCAACGAATAAGAATGACATTTGCATGAATTGCTGAACGCTTTTGCAAGTGTTGTCTTTCCAGTGCCAGGCGGACCGAAAAACACCATTGAAACAAGCGTATTGTTTTCAATGAGATTATTTAAGAAGGTCTTGATTTTCTCTTGGCCGAGAACCTCTTCCATGGTTGTCGGCCTCATGCGGAATGCCAGTGGTTTATCAAACATTTTTATCTACTTCTCTTAATGCGATTTTGAATAATTCAGTGATCTTATCCTTGACTTTGTTTCCCATAGCGACGACTTCATCATCGGATAATTTTTCTTTCAGGATTCCAGCTGCCATGTTGGCCAACATGGAAATGCCGACAGTCTTGATGCCCATGTGGTTAGCTGCGATTGCTTCGATTGCAGTAGACATGCCGCAGGCATCTGCTCCCATGGCTCTTGCCATTCTGATCTCAGCCTTGCTTTCATACTGTGGACCGTAGAACTGCATATAGACACCTTTCTTGACATCAAGTCCGGAACGTTTTGCCTCGCTGATGATCTTTTCTGTGATCTCTTCATTGTAGACATCGGACATGTCCGGGAATCTTGTTCCGAACTGCTCAAGGTTTTCACCGATAAGCGGAGACTTGATAAGGCATGCGATATGGTCTTCGATCATCATCAGGTCACCTGCGTGGAAATCTGTGTTGATGGCACCGGCTGCATTTGTAAGAACAAGCCCTTTTACACCCATCAGCTTCATCAGACGGATAGGTGCGACGACTTCTTCGGCAGTGTATCCTTCATAGCAATGAAGTCGTCCTTGCATGAGAACGAGAGGAATCCCTTCGAAATATCCGAAAACGAATTGACCTTTGTGCGCTTTGTTTGTCGAAACAGGCAGACCAGGGATCAAAGAATAAGGAACAGTGCCTTTTACATCGATCTGAGAGACAAAATCACCGAGTCCGGAACCTAAGACAGCACCGACTTTCGGCTCAAAATCAAACTCTCTTTTGATGCATTGAAGCATTTTTTCGTAATCATGATAAGTAAATTTCATCTTCCTCTCCTTTCTAGGACATAAATATTTTATAATACTTGTTAGAAAAAAATAATACTTATGAGAATATTGATACAAGAATGTTTAGAAGCATCGGTTGTGATTGATGGAATCGTCCATTCCTCAATCGGAAAAGGCGAAGTCGTCTTCGTTTCTTTTACTGAAGGGGACAATGAAACCACAATCGATAAGATGATTGATAAAATGCTGAAACTGAGAATCTTCGAGGATGAAAACGGAAAGACAAACTACAATCTTTCTCAGCATGGTGGAACAGTATTGGCTGTTTCCCAGTTCACCCTCTATGCAGATATCAGAAAGGGAAACAGACCCTCTTTCCAATATGCCTTGAAAGGCGAAGAAAGCGAACCACTGTTCAATCTGTTCTGCAAGAAGCTCAGTGAGAAAATCGAAGGTGTACAGACCGGTGTCTTCGGTGCCGATATGAAAGTGAGACTGATCAATGATGGTCCCTTTACCGTTTGGATGGATTCTAAGGAGTTAGGTATATGAGTGAGAAAGTTCTTTTAGGCCTCTCTGGAGGCGTCGATAGCGCTGTGGCCGCATATCTATTGAAAAAGCAGGGATATGATGTCACTTGCTGCTTCATGAGAAACTGGGATAGCATCACAAACAATGATATCTTGGGCAATCCTACTTTAAGCGGATCGAAATGCAGTCAGGAATTCGATTATGATGATGCAGTTGAGACTGCTTTTGAATTAGATCTCCCAATCGTCAGAAAAGACTTCATTGAAGAATACTGGAAAGAAGTGTTCTCTATGTTTTTGGATACCTACAAAAAGGGATATACGCCTGATGCCGATGTCTTTTGCAACAAATACATCAAGTTCGGTCACTTCTATGAATATGCAAAGTCTTTAGGATTCAATACCATCGCTATGGGACATTATGCAATGCGTCTTGATGAGAATGGCGAATCCCATTTGTATAAAGCCTATGACAGAAACAAGGATCAATCCTATTTTTTAGGTCAGATCAGCGAAGAACAGCTCTCTCATGCTCTTTTCCCGCTTGCAGGTCTTACTAAACCGGATGTCAGAAAGATTGCAGAAGATCTTGATCTCTCAGTCGCCAAGAAGAAAGATTCCACCGGTGTCTGCT
>CAKUXT010000123.1 GCA_934700375.1 uncultured Bacilli bacterium
GGATTGTACGATAATATCTTCCGTTGATGTGCGCGATATAGGGGGCGGAGGGACCGAAGATATCAAATCGGAGTCCTGCAGTCTTTTTCAGAAGATAGTTCTTGATCTGATCTGCAATTGAGAGCACTTCCTTTAAGTCGACACCTTTGATATTGATGCTGGATAAGTAGGTGTAAGGAGGATACTTGTACTTTTTTCTTTCTTCCATCTCTTTCAGATAGAAAGTGTCATAATCCTGCTTAGCGCCTAATTGTATCACTTCATTGTTTGGATTGTAAGTCTGAAGAAGCACTCTTCCTTTTAAGTCTTTTCTTCCTGCTCTTCCGACAAACTGAGAGATGAGGTCAAAGGTGTCCTCATTTGCAGTATAGGAAGGGATGCGAAGAGAGGAGTCGGCATCCAGTATGGCGGCCAGTGTGGCTTTCGGGAAATCATGGCCTTTTGCGATGATTTCAGTGCCGACGATGATATCAGTCTCACCATCTGCAAACTGCTCTAATACCTGGTGTCTGATCTCATTGGAGGAGACATCGGAATCTAGTCTTGTGATCTTGGCATTCGGGAAGAAGTAACGGAGTTCTTCATAGGCTCTTTCTGTTCCGTATCCCAAGGAGAGGAAGTCTTTGCTTCCGCAGTCGCAGTGATAACCGACTGTGCTGATTTTATATCCGCAGTGATGACAGTTGAGGCTGTCATATCTTTTGTGATAATTCAGCGGTATGCCGCAATTAGGGCATAAGACTGTCTTATGACACTGCCTGCAGATATAGATAGGAGAATAACCGCGCCTATTGATAAGAATCATCGTCTGTTCTTTCTTCTTTAGGTTTTCCTCTATCTCTTTGACAAGCCTTAAGGAGAACATGCTGGACTTTTCCGGATTGAGCGATTCCGGATTGTTCATATTGACCAGGATGATGTCTTTTTCCTGTGTCTTAGCGATTCTCTTGTTCATATACAGAGGATGATAGATGTTTTTCATCGCTCTTGCTTTATCGGTGATTCTCGGTGTAGCAGAGGCTAACAGCACCTTCAGGTTTTCGTTCTCGCTTCTCATGATGCTGACCTTGATCGCATCATAATAAGGGCTTTTGTCCTGCTTGTAGCTGTTTGAATGCTCTTCATCGATGATGATCAGTGAAAGATTCTTGACAGGTGCGAATACTGCACTTCTTGTTCCTAAAACAATCTTTGCCTGACCAGAGAGGATTCTTTGATATTCATCATATTTTCTGCTGTCTGATAAGGAGGAGTTTATGATGGAGATTGCATCATGGAAATGACATTTGAGAAGATAGAGCATATGGTCGGTCAATGCGATTTCAGGAACGAGTATCAATACACCTTTCCCTTCTTTGAGCAGCGTTTCAGCAAGATGAATATAGACTTCTGTCTTTCCGGAACCTGTGACACCCTGAAGCAGAAATACTTTGTCGGTGCTATTCAATACATCGTGATAGACATGTTCCTGTTCAAGTGTCAGCTGATAAGGAATGATCGATTCTGTGACAAGCTCTGGTATTCGGCTTACTGGTATCTCTTTGATTTCAACAGCTCCTTTTTCCAAGAGCTTGTTCAATGAGGCCTTGGCGCTGATTTCGCTTTTTCTTCTGCCGTTCTTTTCTTTCTCGATCTTTTCATAAAGAGATTTTTCGTTTTTGCTCAGCATCTCTTTGTCATATGGCTTAACAAAGACAAAGTCAATGGTCTTTTTCTGCGCTTTCTTCAAAGCCGAATCCTTCGGCTTCAAAGAAGGAGGAAGCATCGTCTGAAGAACACGGATGAGATCGCACTGGTAGTAGCTTGCCATCTGTTTTGCAAGGAGAAGCAGCTCTTTGCTCAATAGGGGTGCTTCATCTACTGGTCGGATGATTCTTGATATCTTCATTCCGACTTCTTTTTGATATTCTTCGATCGTTTTATCGATGGCTTTTGGTTCTTCGATGACAAAAGCAATCGTCTCTTTGCTTTGAGAGAAGCTCACTAAAACACGCATTCCTTCATGAATGCTATCATCTTCACTGTAATAGGTGAAAGGTCTGTCCAGTGCATAGACAGCCCTTCCGATAAGGACTTTGACGATATAGATCATTTTTGTCTTTTCAACGCTAGTAGTCTATCATATTTTCTTTCCTTCAGGATGGTGGAAAGACAAAGTTGTGTATCTGGTTTTATTTTGTCTTTTTCTATGATGTACTCTTTATTGTCTCTTGAAAGGAAAAGATAGTAATCTTTTGTTTCTTTTCCTATCTGGATATTCGTATAGTAAAGGATTTCTTCTTTCTCTTCTTCAGTTCTTGATAGGTGATCGTTGTAGAACTGGTATTCGTATTCTTTCTTTCCATGTTCTTTCTTTTCCGATAGCGGAGAGAGAAAGAGAATATAGGAAAGAATCAACAGCAATACAATTCCAAGAAGGAAGACAAAGTAGAAATAGAAGAGTCTTTGTTCCATGGTCTTCTGAAAGTACAGAAGTGTCGCATAAAGAGGAAAGACAAGGACATGGAAAGAGAGGAAGGAAATATCTCTTTTTCTCTTGTATAGCGAAAGCAGGAAATAGGGAAGATAGGTTTCTGTTCTGCTTTTATATTCATCCAGATATTTCTCTTCCTTTTCCTGATATTCTTCTGTCTTTCTTTTTCTGAAGTATCCGATTAGGTGGAAGATGAGGTTGATAAGAGAGAGAAGAAGCAATAAGAAGAACAGAGCCCAACAAGTCAGCATGATGCTGTCATTGAATAAAAGCGTATTCTCTTCCGTTACTGTAGATGTACCATAAAGGACACACAAAAAGACAAGAAAAAGAAGATAGGAAAGAATGTTGGACAGATTCAGGATTTTCTTTTTCATACGCCCTCCAAAAATAGACAAAATCATATGGCATGTTCAATGTCTGAAAAATTTGTTTCAAACATGATTCTATTCTATTTTATCATGATAAAATAAAATAGTTTTCAATGGAGGATAAAAATATGAAAACATCAAATATTCTTAAAACCGTCATTTTCATGGTGCTAGGCATTCTCTTGTGTTGTTCAGTCATCGATCCTAATTCTTTGATAAACTGGATCATTTCCGCTTCTTTCTTGGCTGGTGGAATCGTCTTCCTTCTCGCTTCTCTTATTGTCTCTCATTCGCTTATGACAGATAGTGGCTTGATGGGTGGTCTTCTTCTTGCTATAGGCATCTTCTTGCTTCCCTCTCTTCTTGGCGGTCAAACCATCAACTGGATGGGTGGCATCGCAATGATCATGATGGTTGTTGGTGCTATCTTCCTTGCTGATTCCGTTCTTGGATTTGTCTATCGCAGAAAGCTGATGGGCAACATTGTCGTCCTTGTCACTGGCGCAGCTATGTTCACTATCGGTATCTGCTTATGGCTCATTGAAGAATTCCAGGACTTTGCAGGATTGATGTTAGGTATCTTCTTCATCGTCTATTCTGTCATTCTTCTCATCTCTTTGGTCACAAAGAAAGATATCCTTGTCATCACTGTCAAGTCTAGAAGAAGAAAGTAAAAAACTTATGGATGCTCTAGGTGACTAGAGCATCCTTTTGCAGTATGAAAAATCAACCGACATTTGTTACACATGATAGTCTTCCTCCTTTTGTTCCAGAAGGCTCTAAGATTCTGATTCTCGGCTCTTTCCCTTCCCCTATGTCAAGGAAAGAAGGATTTTATTATGCGTATAGGACAAATCGGTTCTTTAAAGTCCTTTCTTCGATTCTGAAAGAAAAAGAACCTTTGACAAAAGAAGAGAGGATGGCTTTCCTTTCCAGACATAAAATCGCTCTTTATGATGTCATTTATTCCTGTAGGATAACAGGTGCATCTGATTCCTCTATTGAGGAAGTCACTCCTTGTGACATCGATAAGATCAGAAAAGAGAATCCGACAATAAGACAGGTGTTTACCACCGGAAAGAAAGCAAGTGACTTATATCTCAAGTATCATGATTCTTCTTATCTTGCACTTCCTAGCACTTCTGCTGCCAATGCCAGTATGTCTATTGATGAATTATGTCAGCATTATTCGATAATTCTGTCGTTCCTAAATTGATTATTAGGTCTGTTTTTGATATGATTTTGTAGCCATGGGGCTATAGCTCAGCTGGGAGAGCGTCTCGTTCGCAACGAGAAGGTCGCGAGTTCGATCCTCGTTAGCTCCACCAAATCGAAATCTAAGCGAACCTGTAGAATACATCAATTGCAATGGATTCTTGGGTATCGTCGTTAAATGGCATCCTTAATTGGATGCTTTTTTGATATAATATTGACGTGCAAATACATAAAATAAAATTAATCAACTTTAAGAAGTTTAAAAATCTTGAGATTTCTCTAAATGATAGCAACTATCATATTTTTATCGGCGATAACGAAGCTGGAAAATCTACAATTTTACAAGCCATTGATTTAGTTTGTTTTGGAAGCGTCAGAAGAATTGAAACTATTGGTTTGGCGCGTCTTTTTAATAAAGACACAATAACTGAATTTCTTAAACAACATGAAAACGATTTTCCTAAAATGATTGTTGAACTATATCTTAAGGGATGTGATGATTTTGATTTTGAAGGAAAAAACAATACTGATAAGCAAAATTGTTATGGCATAAGACTAATTTGCGAATTAGATGACGACTATCAAAATGAAATGGTAGATTCACTAAAAACAAATCGCGAGTTTTTCCCTTTTGAATACTATAAAATTAGATTCTCTACATTTGCAGATACCAGTTACTCTGATGTAAGGAAAAAAGCAATTAAATCATTGTTTATTGACGAATCATCCAACCTTTATTCTTTAACTGACTTCATAAAAAGAGAATTTCGTTATTCAGCTGATGAGCACCCTAAAGAAAAGGCAAAGATTCTCCATAAATATAATGATATGAGGAATCAAGTATCACAAATAATCAAAGGCGAGTCAAATTTCTCGCAAGGAAATACAACTTTCGGTTTAAAAACCACAAATGAATATGATTTTGAAAATGATTTAATGCTTTTTGATAATGGTATGGACTTATCGATGAAAGGCAAGGGAACACAGTCGACAATCGCTACAAAATACGCTTTGTCAAAAAGGAAAGATGGAGTCGGAGTTGTTTTACTTGAGGAACCAGAAAATCATTTGAGCCATACAAGGCTTTTGAAGCTGCTTGAGGATATAAAAAAGGAAATTGGTCAAAACATGCAGTTATTTATTGCGACTCACAATAACGATATATGCTCTCGATTAGATCTCAAAAATGTAATTGTGTTGGGCAATAACGATACTAATTCTGATTTAGATAAGCTAAGCGATGAAACCGCAAATTATTTCATGAAAACACCGCCAGCTAGTTTAATCGAATTTTGTTTATCAGATAAAACGATTCTAGTCGAGGGGCCAGCGGAAATGATTTTGATGGATTTTTTCTTCGAAACTTTATTAAACAAAAAAGCCTCGGAACTCGGAGTCAATGTGTTAGATCTCCGCGGTTTAAGCTTCAAAAGGTATCTAGAAGTCGGAAAATTGCTTAATAAAAAAGTAGCTGTAATTACTGACAATGACCATCACGAAGAATTTGATGTGCAAAAAAGATATAGTGATTTCTTATATGAAAACTCCAAAATTTTTACTGATAAAGATTCTCGAGAAGCATACACATTTGAAGCGTCGATTTTCAAGAAAAACTCAGATTATTTAACAGAGCTCTTTGGAAAACAGGCTCTTCAACATATGCTCGAAAATAAAACCGAATCGGCACTAAAAATATTGGAAAATAAACCAAAAATAGAAGCGCCAGACTATATAAGAGAAGCCATACAATGGATAACAAGACAGTGATACAAGCCTGCGCGGGTTCAGGGAAGACTCAATTGATTGTTGATAAAACGAAAAACCAAAAGCTTAGATTTCTCATCATTACTTTCACTGACAATAACCGAGACAATTTAAGAGAGCGCATATTGAAATCGAACGATAATACATGGCCAACAAATGTATGGCTCACCACGTATTATTCATTTCTCTTTAATTTTTGTTACAAGCCTTTTTTTAGTGACGAAATAAAAGCTAAAGGAATCTTGTTCGATTCAAATCTTAGGCCTGGAAAATACGCGAAGAAAAAAACATCACCTTATGTACCGCACCCCTGACATTGGACTTTAAATAGAACTATAGCACAACATTGGGAC
>CAKUXT010000124.1 GCA_934700375.1 uncultured Bacilli bacterium
GAGATGATGACATCCTTTCTGATGATGATGGCACCATCATGAAGTCTTGATCCTTCATAGAAGATGGTTTCGATGATTTCCGGTGTGATCGGGCAGTTGATCATCGTACCATTTTTCATAAATTCATCCATGGGTGTATTTCTTTCAAACGTGATAAGTGCGCCCGTTTTGTTATCGGAGAGCCATTTTACGGCAGAACAAATATTGTTGATCATCTTCTCCTTGTCGTATCCGCCCTTGTCTTCGCTTGTCGTTCTCTGCGACTTCATCGGAGCCGTTACATACTTTCTGAAAATGCCTGCATTGATTGTCGTGCAGATGATCGTTGCTGTGAAGATTGCAATCAGCATGAAAAGAGCCATCATGGGAAGATTCAGCGTGAGGAAAAGGATATAGAAGAAACATAAAGCACCATATCCGATATAGACAGCTATTCTTCTTGACAAGAACGCCATAAATCCGGAAATAGCCAAAACAAACAAAATAGAGATCACATAATCTGCGACAAAATATCCATTCGAGAAATTCTCGGCGATTGTTTCATACTTCAGTAAACCAGTTAATACATTCATTCTTTTTTCCGTCCTTTATTTAGTATAAAGCCCAAAGGAAAAATAAGAAAGTTTTTTTGCCGTTTTGATGGTAAAATCTACTCTTTTTCTTCAATACCGAGCTCCTGATAGACAAAAGAGGGGATTTCAGTGAAATCAGGAAGCACCGCTTTGACACCGGGCATGGATATGACCTCTTTTCTTGTCCCTTCCGGTTCGATGGCAATAAGGGTATCGACCTTTGCCGCATAAGCGGACTGAAGACCGGAGATGGAATCTTCAAAGACGATGCTATCCTCTCCCTTCACATGAAGGTGAGAAAGAGCGCGGAGGTAGATCTCAGGATCCGGTTTACCTCTTTTCAGCGTTCCATCGTCATAGATAATGTCATCAAAAGAGAACCACTTCGGAAGCGGGAATGTTCGATAATACCAATCGACATTCGGCTTCATGCTGGCAGTGCAGATCGCTATTTTGATGTTGTTGGCTTTCAGCGTATTAAGAAACTTTTCAAGACCGAATACAAGATGCAGATTCTTTTTGTCCTCTTCGCAGATTCTCTGATAGACAAGCTCCTTCTTTGTCGCGTATTCCTCAACCTCCTGCAGCGTGAATTTTCTCTCTGCCAAGTAAGGGAGAATCTCATCATTGCTGAATCCGTGGATATGAGCGGGAAACTCCTCATCACTGATCTCGCGGTTGAACATCTCTTTTGCAAAAGCGCGCCAGGAAAGAACGTGTTTGTCCTCATCGAAGAACATCGTTCCATTGAAATCAAATACAACTGCTTTTTTCATTTTTCTTTCTCCTCTGTATTCAGTTTAGGAAAACAATCCTGATAAGTCTTCTTCAAGTCCTCTAACGAGACATCGGTATAGATGCTTGTCGTCGAGACCGATTCATGCCCGAGAAGTTCCTGAACAACCCTTAAGTCCGCTCCGTTGTTGACAAGCTCCGTCGCAAAGGAATGACGGAACATATGTGGATGGACATGAAGGGGAAAAGAACATTTCCTTGCACAATCGGCAACAATATATTCTAACCCACGCTCCGTCAGTTTTTCTCCGTTTTTGTTAAGAAAAACATATCCTTCATCCTTTTTGTTTCCTAACAGGATGATGCGAAGAGACGAAGTATATGACAGAAGGGCATCTTTAGCCACTTCATTGAAATGCGTGATTCTCTCCTTCTTTCCTTTTCCCTGTATCCGAAGCGTCATAGCTTTCATATCGACCTGTGAATATTTCAGATTGATCAGTTCGCTCGCTCTTAGACCAGAGGCAAAAAGAAGCTCCAGGATAGCCTGATCTCTTTTTGAAAGGAAATCAGTCCTTTTTGCATTGTCGTTCAAAAAGGAATTGATCTCATCATGAGAGAAGAACTCAGGAAGCTTTTTGCTCTTTTTCGGAAGGGACAAAGTGAGAAACGGATTCTTTGTCACAACATCTTTTTTCTGAAGATAGGTATAGAAATGACGCAAGGCAGCAATCTTCCTTCTGATCGAAGTGTTCTCTAGCTTCTCTTTTCTCAGAAGAAAGAGATAGCTCCTGATATCGCTCTTGTCAATCATCTCTTTGCTTAGCTTCTCTTCTTCCAGATAAAGAAGAAAAGAAGCGACATCTTCCCCATAGCTTAAAACAGTCTTGTCGGAATAATTCCGCTCCTCTTTGAGATAGACCAGAAATGCAGAAAATTCAGGATCCGTTATCTTTGAAATACGATTGTTGCTTGTTTTCATGCTATGACCGCATAGAGAAGAATGCCTAAATACTGAAGAAGCGTACCGATATTGACAAAGAGATGGAAGACAGAATGGAAGTAGCGTCTCTTAGAACCGATTCCGTAAAGGATGGAACCGACCGTATAGGAGATGCCTCCTCCGATCATCAGCCACATGCCGGCGATGCCGACGCTCTTAAGCAGAACAGGATAGAAGAAGATGATTCCCCATCCGACAGCGACATATAGAATCATCGAAATGACTTTGACCGCCTTCTTTCTCATCATCGTGGCGTTTAAGACGACGCCGAGTATAGAAAGAGCATAGATGCAGGATAAGAACACATAATGCCAAGGGGCAAGAGAGGAAAGGCCTAAGAGAACAGCAGGCGTGTAGGTACCTGCGATCATAACATAGATCGTGCAATGGTCAAGAACCTGAAGCACTCTCTTTCCTTTTCCGATATGAAGGCCGTGATAGATAGCTGAGATTGCATAGAGGGTGATCATCGTGATGCCAAAGACGATCATCGATAACAGACAGGTCAAATCACCAGGCTTATAGATGCAGGAGCAGATAATGCCGACGATGAGGAAAATGACACCCGCTCCTCCTCCGACAATGTGGGAGATCATATTGAACAGCTCTTCGGAGCGGAGATAGAAAGGAAGTCCATTCGCCTCTCTTAATGCGCGGATCTGTTCCTCTGTCATATCCTTCTCACGTATTTTCACTTCTTTCTCATAATCGATACTACGATACTCGCTTTTAAGATATCTTCTCTTTTCCTTGCACTCTTTCTTGAGCTTTCTTTTCGCTTGGTGATAAGCGCGTTTCTTCTCTTTGTATTCCTTCTTATCGTCTTTATGCTGCTTTCTTTGTTCTTTGTATAATTTTTTTGCTTCTGCGATCTTATCCTCTTTTTCAACAAGGAGAAGATCATTCATCTCTTCATACTGTGTTTTGTTCATAAAGCCTCCATCAGAAAAAAAGCTGACCGCAGGACCATGTCCTGCAATCAGCTATACTATACCTTATTTTGCAGCCTTCTTAGTAGTCTTTGAAGACTTTTTCGCACTCTTCTCTTCTTTTCCGTCAGCGACGATATAACGGCACTTAGGATAGTTGGAGCAGCCGATGAAAGTCTTTCCCCAACGGCTCTTCTTTTCGATCAGATGACCAGTATGGCATCTTGGGCAAAGAGGAGCATCCTCAGGGATGACGACCTCTTTCTTCTCCTTGACGAGCGGATTTCCGTTCAGGTCTTCCATGTAATCGCATTTAGGATAGTTGGAGCAGCCGACAAACTCACCGCGCTTGCTCTTTCTTTTCACAAGCTGATGTCCGCATTTCGGACAGACATGAGAAGTGATGACTTCCGCTTCTTCTTTCTGTTTGTCGATGTATTTGCACTTGGGATAGTTGGAACAGCCGATGAATTCGCCGTACTTACCTTTTCTGTAGACAAGCGGGCTTCCGCATTCAGGGCAGACTCTTCCTTCGACAACCTTAGGCTGAATCTTTTCCATCTTCTCCTCTGCAGAAGCGTAATACTTCTGGAATTCGTTCCAGAAGGAAGTGAGAAGCTCTAATCTGTCTGTCTTTCCGTCTGCGATATTGTCAAGCGCATCTTCCATGCCTGCGGTATAGGAAGCATCCATATACTTCGGGAAGTATTCTTCCAGTTTTTCGGCGGTGAGAATACCCTGTGAGGTCGGAACAAGGGCGCCTTTCTGTGTCTCGACATAGTCTCTGTCGAGCAATGTCGATACGATCTTAGAATAAGTGGAAGGACGGCCGATGCCGTTTTCCTGCATCAGCTTGACGAGTTTTCCTTCGTTGTAACGGGCGGGAGCCTTTGTGAAATGCTGTGTCTTTTCGACATTCTCGCTCTCAAAGGGATCGCCGACTTTGACATCCTTAGGAAGTTTGGTCTTCTTCTCCTCTTCGTTCTCACCATAGATTCTGGTGTAGCCGTCAAAGAGAGGAAGGGTGGCACTGGCGGAGAAATCATAATCGTTGCCAGTGAGGATGACAGTCGTTGTCGATTCCTTCTTGGCAGACATCAAAGAAGCGACTGCTCTCTGATAGATTAAAGAATAAAGAAGATATTCTTCATTGGAAAGATAAGGGCGGGCGACTTCAGGAGTCAGAGACAAGTCTGTCGGACGGATTGCTTCATGGGCATCCTGGACATTCTTGTTGCTCTTCTGAATATGGCCTTTGCCTAAATATTCTTTTCCGAAATTGATTTCGATATACTGCTTTGCAGAAGCGATGAACTCATCGGAGAGACGGACAGAGTCTGTTCTCATATAGGTGATAAGACCGGTCGTCTGACCATTGATCTCTTCGCCTTCATAAAGCTTCTGGGCGATCGTGGAAGTTCTCTTTGTCGAGAAGTGGAAACGGGAGAAAGCTTCCTGCTGAAGGGTAGAAGTGATAAACGGAGGCTTCGGTTCTTTTCTGACTGTTGTCGATTTGACATTCTTGACAGTGAAATCTTTAGGAAGAGCAGAAACGATCTTCAAAGCTTCCTCTTCGCTATGAATCTCGATGCTCTTATCCTTATATGATGTAAGCTCAGCGACAATCTTTGCCTTGGCCTCATTGACAAATTCGCTCTGGATGGTCCAGTATTCGACAGGGACAAAGTCTTTGATCTCTTTCTCTCTGTCGACGATGTATTTCAGAACGACGGACTGAACGCGTCCCGCAGACTGCGACTTGATCTTTTTCTGAAGCAGCGTAGAGAGTCTAAAGCCCATCAGACGATCAATAATACGCCTTGTTTCCTGTGATTCTACAATGTGCATATAAATTGTCCTAGGAGAAGAGAGAGCCTTCGTAAGGGCCGTTTTTGTGATTTCATGGAACTCCAGTCTCTTTGTCTTATTGACATCAAGACCAAGGACCTGTGCCAAATGCCAGGAGATGGCTTCTCCTTCGCGGTCAGGGTCGGTTGCAAGATAGACTTCATCCGATTTGGCAAGCGCCTTCTTCAATTCTTTGACGACAGGCATCTTGTCATTAGGTATTTCATAGTCCGGTTTGAAACCATGTTCGACATCAACGCCAAGGCCCATCTTGCCGTGGCTTGACAAATCGCGGATATGGCCGACAGAGGCCATGACTTTATAATCGGACCCTAAGAACTTTCCGATAGTGATACTTTTGTGCGGGGATTCAACGATAATCAGTTTCATTTTCAATACTTACCTTCTTAAATCTTACCTATTATTGAGATGGACCACTGCTTTGTCAAGCAAGAATTTTCTCTTAGCATAGCTAAGAATATTTTAGCGGTTATGCTCTAGCCTATGCTTCAGGGCATCAATGATATCTTTGGACGTCAGAACGCTTGTCGCCCCATCTTTGATCAGGTCATTTGTAAGATCATCCCCTGTCGTATTGCAAGGAAGAGCAAGAATTTCGTTGTTGAGTTCAATGGACTGACGGACAGTCGACATCGATCCAGAGAACCTTTTACCGCCTCCGACAAAGGTGATATCAGCAAGAGCAGCCAATAGACGATTGCGGAAGACAAAGTTATTCGGAGCCGCTTTTGTCGTATTCGGATATTCGGACATGATCAATCCTTTTCCGCTTTTGCAGTACTCGTAAATTCCGGCGTCATCTTTCGGATAAGGATTGTCGATTCCAGATCCGATCACTGAAATAACAGGAGCACCAACATCCATCGCTGCCTTCATGCCAGCCTGATCGATTCCTTTGGCCATACCGGAAACGATGATGAGTTTATTATCAAACGCCTCTTCGCTCTCTTTGACAAAATCGTAGACGGTATTGTTCTGATACAGCGTCGGATTCCTGGTTCCGATGACTGTAAGAC
>CAKUXT010000125.1 GCA_934700375.1 uncultured Bacilli bacterium
GCATGGGGAAGATGAAAGAGTCTGTCTTTGCCTTTATTCCTTTCCCTTTCTGCATCTGGACATTCTTTTCTTTCTATTATCCGAAAGATGTACAGAAACATACTGGACTTCTTTTCCTTTCTATCGCTTCCCGTTTCATCTGCAACCTGATTTCGATGCTTGTTCCTGCTTTGATCTGGAAGTTTGTTCCTTCCTTCTATAATTCGATTTCCGGTTATTGGATTTTACTCCCTTTCATTGAAATTATGCTAACATATATTGCTTATACAGCGACTAACATATTGGAAAAGAAAGAAGACGAAGGTAAATGAGAACGTTAAGCGGCATCAACTTTGGCAATCTTCTCAATCCTGAATTCCCTAAAATGATTTCAGCGGAGTTCATCACCAGCATGATCGTCATGCTTCTGGTGATCATCTTTTCCTTTGTCGTTTATTTCAAGCTGAAAAAAACAGATCCTTTTGAAAAGCCAAAAGGAATTGTCAATATTGCTGAAATCATCGTGGGGTTCGGTGATGAAAGAGTGAATGAACTGATGGGCTGTCCTAAGTATTTCTCGAACTTTGCAGGATACATCATTCCATTATGTGCCTATATTTTCTTAGGATTCTTTATCGGCATGATCGGATTTCCGAACTTCATTGTCTTAGGAAAAAAAGCAGATGGTTATCTTTTGAACGAAACAACCCGCTTCTCTGCTTTGCCTTCCCCCTTCACCAATCTTACTTTCACATTGTTGATTGGCATGATCACTGTCATTTTGATTGAAGCCACGAAACTGAGAACCCAGAAATGGAAATATGTCAATCAGTTCATCTTCACGTTTCCTCCTCTGCTTCCGCTTGCCACCAACCTTGTTCCGATGTTGTCTTTAGGCATCCGTCTTTTCGGTAATGCCTTTGCCGGTTTCTGCATTATGACATTGCTCTATCAATCCTTCTATGCGATGTTGAATCATTTTGGCTTGATTCTTGCACCGATGATCATGCCCTTCCTCCACGCCTACTTCGATCTATTCAGCGGTTTTATACAAACGATAGTTTTCGTTATGATTACGATGATGGACATCGCTCAAGGCGCTCCGGAAGAGGAAGCGAACGAAACTATTGCAAAAGCTGTTGATATGCGTAATTCCGTTGCAAGAAAAGCCGAACAAGAATAAATAAAAGGAGGCTGACTTTATGAATTTCTTACAGTCGTTTATTACTTTGGCTGAAACAGCAGCAGATAATGTATTTACTGCTGCACAGGGACTTTACATTGGTATTGGTCTTATCCTTATCGGTATGTCCATGTCTTCTATTGCTGAAGGTATTGTCTGCGCTGCCGCTTTAAAAGGCATGGCCAGAAACCCTGAAGCATCCAAGAACCTGAGATCCAGCATGATTTTGGCTGTTTCTCTTTGCGAAACTGTCGCTATTTACGGACTTGTTCTCGCAATTCTTCTCATCTTCGTCAAGAGTCCTTCTTCTTTCTAAGGAACAATAGAGGATCAAATGAAGAACAAGAAGCTAACATGGGCTTCTTTATCCTCTCTGCTCGTTTTTGCCCTTACCTCATGTGACACAAAACAGGCTGCTGACAACATTTCAGGACCTGTGGAAGATACGATTGAAAATGTTCTTCCTAATCTCTACGTCGCCTTGGCTCAGTTAGGCGCTTTCCTTGTCATGGTCTTTGTCTTCTTCAAGTTCTGCTATAAGCCGATCAAGAAAAGACTGCAGCTTCGCGCTGATCATGTCAAACAGAACGTGGATGAGGCAAGAGAAAAGAATCTCGAAGCAGACAGAAACAAAGAAGTCTCTGAAATGAACATCAAAGACAGTCATGTCCAAGCGGACAAGATTGTTTCTGATGCGAAAAAGACGGCTGAAAAGACCAGTCAGGCCATCATTGAAAAAGCGAATGAAAGAGCGGAACAGATTCGTCTTCAGGGTGAAAAGGATGCTCTTGAAAAGCAGAAAGAAGTCGAAAGAAAAGCACATGATGAAATCGTCTCTACGGCCATTGCTGCTTCCAAGGAAATCTTAGGAAGAGAACTGACCAGAGAAGACAACAATAAAGTCATCGATGACTTTATCGATAAGATGAAGGAAAAAGAAGAAAAATGATCGATAAGAATCTTCTTAAAAGCTATGCGTTAGCTCTTTACTCTGTAGCGAAAGAAAAGAATCAGGTAGAAGAATATCTCTCTGACCTTCTTTTCCTTTGCGAAATATTCAAAAGAGATGAAAAACTGTCCAAGTTCCTTTCTTCTCCGATGATTGAGAAAAAGGACAAAGACAGGCTTTTGGAAGAGAACATCAAAGATCATATCCATCTGCCTGTATTCGCATTCCTCAATGTTCTCATTCGAAGAAAAGCAATACGCTATCTTCCTGAGATCAAATGGGAATACAGACACCACTTCAACAAAGAAAACGGCATACTGGAAGGAAGAATCTATACGCCGTTTGAACTCGATGAGGCTACTGTCAGCAAAGTGACAGATATCTTCTCAAAAAAATACAAGAAGCAGGTCGTCTTCAAGGTGATCCTTGATAAGAGAGTCATCGCAGGCATGCGAATCTATGTGGATGATACGTTGTACGATTATTCTATTGATACCAAACTCAATCAGGTGAGAGATGCTCTCCTGATCGATAAAGATAGGTGAGAAAGGAGACAATATGGCAGATATCGATTCCATCAGCAATCTCATTCAGAAAGAGATCAATAATTACGAAAACAAAATCGAGACCAGCAATGTCGGTACTGTTGTCAGTGTCGGTGATGGCATCGCAACCATCTATGGCTTAGACAAAGCGATGTATGGAGAACTTTTATCGTTCCCTCATAACGTCTACGGCATGGTCATGAACTTAAATGAAGATTCTGTCGGCTGTGTCCTTTTAGGAAAAGACACCTCCATTTATGAAGGAGATCCTGTCAGACTGACAGGAAGAGTCGTTTCCGTTCCTGTCGGTGATGCGCTGTTAGGAAGAGTCGTCTCCTCCTTAGGACAGCCGATTGACGGAAACGGTGAAATCAAAACAACCGAAGAGGCTCCGATTGAATCTCCTGCCCCCTCTATCATGTCAAGACAGAGCGTCTGTGAACCGCTTGAGACAGGCATCAAGGCACTCGACTCTATGATTCCAATCGGAAAAGGACAAAGAGAATTGATCATCGGCGACAGACAGACTGGAAAAACCGCGATTGCCATCGATACCATCATCAACCAAAAAGGAAAAGATGTCATCTGCGTCTACTGCGCAATCGGTCAGAAGAACTCCACTATCGCTCAGATTGTCAGCAAACTGAAAGAACATGGTGCAATGGACTACACTGTCATTGTCAACGCCAGTGCAAGCGAAGCTGCTCCGATGCTTTATATCGCTCCTTACAGCGCTACGACCATGGCTGAATATTGGGCAAAGAGAGGCAAGGATGTCCTTGTTGTCTATGATGATTTATCTAAACACGCAGTCAGCTATCGTGCCTTATCCCTTCTTCTGAAGCGTTCTCCAGGAAGAGAAGCTTATCCTGGCGATATCTTCTATCTCCATTCCAGACTTCTTGAAAGAGCATGCCGTCTTAATGATAAGTTAGGAGGTGGTTCTATCACCGCTCTTCCGATTGTCGAGACACAGGCTGGGGATATCTCCGCTTATATTCCGACAAACGTCATCTCCATCACCGATGGTCAGATCTTCTTGACGACAGACCTGTTCAACTCCGGTCAGAGACCGGCTGTCGACAGCGGTCTTTCCGTTTCCCGTGTCGGCTCTTCCGCACAGATCAAGGCGATGAAGAAAGTTTCTTCCTCTTTGAAGATCGAATTGGCCAACTACAATGAAATGCTCGACTTCTCCCGTTTCGGATCCGATTTGGATCAGACAACAAAGAATATTCTCACACATGGTGCTGTCTTGATGGAAGTCTTAAGACAGAAGCAGTATTCAACGCTCAGCATGGGAGATGAGATTGTCGATATCTATGTTGCTCAGTCCAAACTGATCGACGATGTTCCGATTGAGAAGATTCAGGATGTCTTAGAGAAGATCAGAGACAATCTCCACTCCTCTCATCCGGAAGTCTTTGATGAAATCAAGAATACAAAACAGCTCTCTGATGAAAAGAAGGCTGTGATCGATTCTGTTACGAAAGCTGTAAAAGAAGGATTGTAAATTAAGCGATGCCAGAGTCTTTAATCAATACAAAGAGAAGAATCAATACCATCAAATCCACGGAAAAAATCACCAAGGCGATGAAGCTGGTCGCTTCCGTGAAGTATCAGAGATGGAGAAAGTACTATGAGGACAACAAGCCTTATACAGGCGGACTGAAATCCGTTTTGGATGAGGTGCTCTCTCATACGGATTTCAAGTCCCTGGAAGATTCTTTGTATTTTAAAGAAAGAGAAGGAAAGAAGGCGCTTTATATCGTCTTCACTTCTACACTTGGATTGTGCGGCGCTTATAACTACTCCTTGTTCAAGACACTTGATCCTCTTCTTAAGCCTGGCGATGAAATCATCGTAATCGGACAGAAGGCTTTGATTCATTACAAGGACAAAGGATATACGTTGGTCGAAGACTTTGCTTCTTTGATGGACAATTATTCCTACTCTAAAGTAAGAAGGCTTCGTCATATCATATTCCAAAAGTATCAGACTGGCGAATATTCATCCATAAATCTTGTTTATACACATTATAAGAACTCAATGACATTCCTTCCGACTGTTGAAAAGATTGCTCCGCTTGACATCACCTCGTTCCAGACAGAAAAGAACGACTATGGATTTGAGCCGATCTACGAAAGCAGCAAGGAAGAGGTCATCAATATGCTCATCCCTCATTATCTGGATTCGCTTCTCTACAATCGCTTCATCGAATCGGAGCTCTCGGAGCTTGCAAGTCGCAGAAATGCGATGGAAGCCGCGACCGATTCTGCTGATAAGCTCGTCTCTCAGCTTACCATTCAGTACAACAAATCCAGACAGAATGCGATCACGCAGGAGATTACGGAAGTCGTTGCCGGTGCTACAGCCGGAAAGAAAGAAGAATAGGAGGTGCTTCTATGTTAAATACGAAAGATGGTGTCCTGGTTCAGGCTATTGGACCGGTTATTGATGTCAGATTTGATGAAAACAATATTCCTCCTCTTTTGATGGCTTTGAAAGTGACGACTGCTCAGGGAAAAGAATTGACTTTAGAAGTCGTTCAGCATATCGGAGATGATACTGTCCGCTGCATCGCTATGGGTGCAACAGAGGGCATTCAGAGAGGATTGACCGTCATTAACACTGGTGAATCCATCAAAGTTCCTGTCGGAAAGGAAGTCTTAGGCAGAATGTTCAATGTCTTAGGCGAACCGATCGACGAGGCAGGACCTTTCAAAGCGAATCTCACCCATTCCATTTACAATGATCCGCCGAAGTTCCAGGATCAGTCTACACAGGCTCAGATCTTTGAAACCGGCATCAAGGTCATCGATCTTCTCTGCCCTTATATCAAAGGCGGCAAGGTCGGTCTTTTCGGTGGCGCCGGTGTCGGTAAAACCGTTCTGATTCAGGAATTGATGAACAATATCGCTATGCAGAAGCACGGCATTTCCGTCTTTGCAGGCGTTGGAGAGCGTTCCCGTGAAGGAAACGACCTTTACTATGAAATGAAGGAGTCCGGTGTTCTTCCTAACACCGCCCTTGTCTTCGGTCAGATGAATGAGACACCTGGTGTTCGTATGAGAGTCGCCCTCTCTGGTCTTACGATGGCGGAATACTTCCGTGATGTCGCCCATCAGGATGTTCTTCTCTTCATCGACAACATCTATCGTTTCACGCAGGCGGGTAGCGAAGTCTCCGCTCTGTTAGGACGTATGCCTTCTGCTGTCGGCTATCAGCCTACTTTGGCAACCGAAATGGGACAACTTCAGGAAAGAATCGCATCCACAAAAGATGGCTCCATCACTTCCATCCAGGCTGTCTATGTCCCTGCCGATGACTTGACCGACCCTGCTCCTGCTACAACCTTCTCTCATCTTGATGCTAAGACCGTTCTTGACAGAGGCATCGCTGCTTTAGGTCTTTATCCTGCTGTCG
>CAKUXT010000126.1 GCA_934700375.1 uncultured Bacilli bacterium
GATGACTCTCATCATGCTTGCACCATAAGGAAGCATGGTACCCATGGATTCCATCAAACCACGCGTATAGGCTTCGAAAGCCTTTGCGATTTCAGGATGTTCTTTGACGTTTTCGGTGCAGCCGACCATCATCTCCAAAGTGCCAGGAGCGAAGATTTGCATGAAGTAGAGTGTCTCTCCTTTTTCGGAATAGATTTTGATGACACCGAGGTATCCTAAACGATCGAGGATTCTCTTGGTGTCTTCTTTGGATTTTTTGCACTTCTCCGCAACATACTCAAGAGTTCTAGGCTTTCTTAAGCCGAGAGAGGAAGCGACATCGGCTTCTTCGTCAGTAAGACAATTCAGTGCATAGTATTCGGGGGACTCTTCTGTGATTTTTGTCATCATACCAGCAATGCCACCCATCACTTTGACAAGGTGCAAAATGCTTTTTCTCATAGCCATAGTGTAATATCTCCTTTCTATGATTGATTTTTCGGATATTTCTTTTTTTGTCAGAGCAACGCTTTGTATTTGTCAGGAATGGCATCATCGATCTGTTTTGCCAACTCTTTTTTCTGTATTGGTCTTCCGCTGAATAACCAGTCCCTTACGGTATAGACTGAACCATAGATGATGAATTTCGCTGTGTAGATCTCTTTGTCACTGAGACATTGCTTGTTCTTCTCTATACATTTCTCATTCATACGATTGAAAGAGTACTCGAAGACATACTGAGCGTAAGAGTTCACGCCGAAATACATAAAGGCATTCTTGACACGAGCGCTGTCTTTTTCGATGAATGTCAGAATATTCAGAACGAGGTCAAACCAGCTCTTGCATGCGTTTTTGGAAAAGATCTCATCAAGAACTCGTTTGTAGTTGTAATTCATGACATCATATTTATCCAAAAAATATCGATAGAATGTAGCTTTTGATACACCGGATTCTTCGATAATCATATTGACGGTGATTTTATCCAAAGAATATTTTCTGGATAAAGCGTTGAAGCAATCGGTGATATGTTGTTTGGTGATGTTTTTTGACATGTATGCCCTCACATTTTTGGTTTTTACAAAAAAAATAAAAAATATTCTGCTTGAGAATAACATAACAACATTTGTTTATCAATTTTAATGAGACACTAATTTGAAAACGTATTGTTTTGAGACAAAAGTGACAAAGAGTATTACATATTTGGTTTCTTTCCTACTTTCTTTAGGTTATAGTTAACCCATAGGGTTTCCGATTATTCTTTTGACGGAAACACATTATCAAAAAGGAGCCTATCATGGACAACGAAAAGAAAGCAGCAAGAGCCGCCAAGCTCAAGAAAATGTTTGCTCCCGGTCCTGAAGCGATGGATTATCGCGTCACACCAGGCCTTGACATCTTCTTAAAATGGCTTATGTTCACAGTGACGATTTTAGGAATCTCTGTTCTGACTTCTAAATTCCAAGCTTATGCGAACATTCCGTTCAACATCGTTTGTGGCATTATCGTTCTTATCGCGATGAAGCCGGTCTTCTTCGAAACACTCAAACTTACTACATTACTCGTCGGAAGAACTATTGTATTGTTTGCCTGTTTCGGATTGCTTCCTGGACCAGTCTTCATAGTCATCGTCTTAGGTCTTTACATCATCAACATCTTAGAAGCTACAATGACTGACTTCTTCAAGAACAAGCAGTACTTCAATGGCGTTTCCGGTTTATTCATCGCTATCGGTGCTTCCGCTTTCTTCTTAGGATCCACCTGGGGAACAACAACAACAGCCAACTCTCCTATCTACTTCATCGATGGTTTCTCTAAGCTCGGTTCTCCTGTCAACTTCACTTCTTCTTATTTCACAAATCAGTCCACATTATGGAACGCCAATGTCACCGGTACTACAACAGTCGGTATTGCTATCACCGTCGCTATGATGATTGCCTATACCATCTGGAACTGGTTGTTCGTCACTGGTGAATTCTCTTCCTCTGTCGCTTTGATGCATGTCGGATTCCTTCTCGCCCCTATCTTCGGCGTCTTCGTCGGACCTCTTGTCGGTATGGGCAGATTCGGAATGCTTCCTGATCCTGGTCTCTGGTTATTATTCCGTGCCAGCACCCTTACATTCGGTGGCATCCTTCAAATCGGTGGTAAGAGATGGTTTGAAGAAAACTTCCATTATGATCCGTTTGACAGAAAGGTCAACTACATCAAGAACAGCAAGCCGATTCAGATCTGCTGCATGATTGTCTGCGTTGCCTTGATGACATTTGCTGTCATCGCTGGATTTGTTCCTGCCGCTTAATCAAGTCGATTAAAACAAACGATTTAAGGTTAGTGTCATATCGGCGCTAACCTTTTTTGCTACGTGATAATTTGTTTATACAGTCATAATAAGCAGTTCATCTGATTATAACTATAGTTTCATTGGCATAGTGATAGTATGAACGATTTTTGCCTATTACATGAAACCTTTCCTTATATAATCCTTTTCATTGTCGAGGAGAACATCTTTTAAGGCAAACTAAAAAGGGCTGTGAAGCCCTCGATTGCATTTCTGTTCTATTTAGAAATGATCGAATTCTTTAACAGCCCCTTAGGTTATTAGATTCAGTTCTGAGTGTTTGAAACGGAGACTTCTTTGTTCTTGAGTTTATAGGCTGCATATCTACTCATGCAATATCTGACAAGACAATTGAGGAAGTAGACGATTGTTGCAAGGAAGGAGAAGCTAAGGACATAGGCGATGTAATTTACAAACCAACCGCACTTCATCCAGATTTTAGAATAGACAGGCATGTTGGAGACAAAGTAAGGAGAAATGTAGAAGCAGGAAGCAATATCCGGATCATAAAGAGGAGTGTTGGTGACGTCTTTGAACGGCTTTCCGTCTGCCGGCTTGTAGTTGATTCCGCCTGTGTAATGAAGCGTTACGTTGATCAATTGAGCGATGACGGTGAGTCCGACGAATATGGCGATAGAACCGAGGAAGTATTTATAGTCTTTCTTTAAGTCTTTTCCGATTCCTGCATGAATGACTGAGAGGATAGCGACTTGAAGAATCAGAACGTGCCAGACAAAGGAACGGATGGTGTCGAAGATGCTGCTCCAACGGCATAGCTGTCCTTGGCCGAATAATAACGGGAAGATACCGGCAATCATGCAGTAGATGCCTAAGTAATAGAACATCGGCATTCTTATCTTTTCATTCTTGATGAACGGCAGGATCATACAGAAGTAGATCGGTATACTGCAGAACTGGAATGGGACACTGGAATAATCATAATGTCCGAAGAAGAAGTAGCGGTTGATTTCGTGATAGATTTCCATTCCTAAGAACAGCAGTCCATATACAAGGATAATACCATTCAGCAGCTTTTTGTTTTTGGTTTTGTTGATGTATTTTGCAAGGAATGCGACAGCGACGATTGTCATCAGTCCGACTAGAACGCATAACAGAGGAACAAGACTCCAAGGCTTACACGCCGGTTTCTCTTGTTCAAAATCATTGAAGAAATTAATCATAATTGAACCTCGATGTGCATATTCTACCAAATATGAGTCCTGTTTGCTATTGCTACATGGATTCTTGAAACAACCTTTATAAATGTGCTCCATATATTTGGCTTTTACATTATGGTTTTTTTGTAAGGAAAAACAGTTTTGGGTAATATCTTCTTGTGAATTCAGTAAGACAAAAGGTTTGTTTTGAATTGCTTGTCAAATGGTCTGACGGTTACATTTAGATTGAATTTTCTCATTCGATTTTTTTATGTGTGCATAAAACTTGTTTATGAACTGGTTCATAAACAAGTTTGTATACGAGATACTTACCTATATCACCAATTACTTGGTAAACGCCACGCATATACGTGGCTTATACTAAAAAGCATTTACCGATTGGCAAAAGCTTTCTCCTATTATTTTAAAATACTGATTTGCACACAGGTGATAAAAACACACGCATGTCATGGAATGACGGATTACGGAACGGAAACGTATTTCCAGATTTTTTTAGTATGCGGATTACAGAACGGAAACAAAAAGAAGGCTTTTTCATAAGCTAATTTGAAAATATCTTCATAATTTATCATGCTAATCTACACCATGGCGGATACGAAAGGGATGACATACAGGACTGGTGCAATCTCTTCAGTTTCATCTGGAATCACCCCGGAAATCTACCCGAAATGATATACGACATTATGCGGTTTGTCTTGAATTATAGGGAAACGCTTCGATATCGTGATCTTTTCAGCAAAAAGTCATAGAAAAGCACATTCTCCATCACCTATGTGCAAATCAGTATTTTTATTTTATTGGTTCTCGTAATTTGAATATGTTTTTACGAGAAGAGTCAATCAATTACGAAAATGAAATTATTATTCATTTCATGTGAGTCTTTTAGCTTTACGCAAATTCCTTATGCTTCCATATGTAACCTTTTCTTTTATATGGTTAGAAATGTTTTTTATATTCTGATGAAATTGGTTTGCTTTGAGACAGCTGGTCATAAGCACAAGTACACGATGACTTATTTCGAAATGAGTTTTGTTTTGAAATTCTTTTCTTGAAAATCAACCATTTCAAGGATCTCTTCTTTGGAAAAATGTGCGTTTTCATCGCATACAATCAATTCATCTTCAATGTCGTTTTTTCTATTGATTATTGCAATCGCTTTTCCTTTGAATGTTTTCAATGGTACATCAACGCCGATGACATAAGCATGTTGATGTCCGCTATTCAATGAAGCCATTTCTTTAATATATCCATAATTCTGTGTATAAACTATTCCGTTATCATCATAGCCGATAGGTTTATCAATAAATACCTTGACCACTTTGCCTAATAATTCTTTTAGCTTATCAGTGTAGTGCAATCGCTTTAAAGTCCGATAGGCGTTTTCTGCTATTGATGAATCGGTATAATGGATGCTTTCCATCATCCTTTCGGCAGCATCTACAATATCAAAGGTATGGCAGATATTATAGTATTTCACTATATCTTCAGCTTTGAAGAGTTTATATACGCTTTTGCTTGATAAGCTAAATTTAATACAAATACATCTATAAATATATCCGATCCAATACATTTGATCTTTTGTGTATTTGGTCTTTCCGTAATTGCTTTCTCCAAATTCTTCATTGATCAGAATAATTGCATCATCTATCGTTTCACAACGATATAGATACAGTTTATCATCCATTGACTTTGCAATTGAAGAATTCATAAACCGTCTAATGAAAATTGGGGAACTGCAATTAGTTCTGTCAATGGATAATTCAAAGATTTTGGCTTGAGACTGACATAATCCGATTTCTATTGAAGTCAATGGTTTCATTTCAATATCTCCTCAATATATTTTCCTTTTCCTTTATATTCGATTCTTGCCATTCGAACTTTTTGTAAACCGTTATCTGTTAGAAAAACTCTGTTTTCAATACACTTTTCTTTTTCTTTTTTACACACGAACATCTCTTTGATCAGTTTGATCTGCTTTACTGCTTTATCTGTTTTCAATACATATTGAAAACCAAGATTTGTAGCGGCCAATGCGTGCTTGCATTGTTCATCAGTAATGGTTCCTTCAACATACTCGGTTATAATATCAAACATTCTATTATCAGCAATTGGTGCGATTATAATATCACAATCATTGATTTCATCTATTATATTTTTGACAAAGCTACAATTTTTATAATCATCTAACCATCCTCTATAATAAGCGATAGCAATCATCCATTTTGTATCAACGTTGAATTTGTAAGTCTTTAAGTTTTTGAGATTGAGTTTAAACGAATAGACTTTGTCTCTATCAATAAAACTAATATAATTAGCAGCCTGTTCGAATGTTTCACCTAGATAAAATCCGGTGCCGAAATCGTTAGTGCTTTTTGAATATTTGATAAAATCAATAGGCATTGAAAATGGTTTTTTAGCACCATGAAACAAAACAACTTCATTTTTCTGACAATCTTCTTTTAGAAGCTGTTCGTATATATTATTGAATCTGACTTTATTCGGAACTAGAATAATTTATGTGTAACCCTTTTGTTCCTGGATTCCGGAATCCAGGAACAAAAAAGGGCGCCATCCC
>CAKUXT010000127.1 GCA_934700375.1 uncultured Bacilli bacterium
ACTGAAGACCGGAGGTGGACATCTTGTAAACAGAGATGATACCACCGACATTCTGCCATCCAGAAGGTGTGAAAAGAGATCCTAAGGAAGTGTAGATACCGACAAAGTAGGTACCGAAGCTCTTGGAAGCATAGGTAACAGACTGTACGAAGTTACGGTTGACAGGTTCTGTCATTGCGCTGATGCCTAAGGCATCGAAGAAATAATAAGAAAGATCGTTTTCTTTTGTTTCTTTGGTGGAAAGGGTGATTTCCATCCAATCACTGCTTCTGTCTGTCTTAAGATGAATGACTCTTGTCGAAGAAGGAGTGACCGTCATCTTTTGGATGTTGACCCCTTCAGGAGCTAAGGTATTATCACTGTTGATTGTGAAAATCTTGTGCATCGAGTTCTTGAAGATATCCTGAAGTGCATAAGAGATGCAGTCATGATCAAGGTCATTGTAGGTATCATTTCCAGCAACAGCCTGACCATTGTTTTTGGTCTGATAGTAATTGATTGCAGTATTCTCTTTAGTCTTCGGAAAGTAGACGGATTCTGTGATCTCTTTTCCGTTCTCATCGGCAAGGCCTCTGTATTCCTGATAGAGATAAAGGATTTTGTCTCCGGTCTGTAAGCCAGCTTTGCTGGCTTCTGTATCAGCGACAACCGTGATTGCATTCTGATCAGGGATTGATCTTGTGCTAGGAAGAAGGGCAGAACCGAAGAAGAGAACCCATGCGAGAATGAAGTTCATCGCAATACCGGCAAGCATGATGCAGATCTGTTTGAAGTGATTGACACCGTTCAGACATCTCGCTTTTTCAATCGCTCTTCCGTCTTCTGTGACATTTCCGTCTTCACCAGCCATAGCGACATAGCCGCCAAGAGGCAAAGCGCGGATTGCAAAGACAGTTTCGCCTTCGACTTTTTCAGTCATCGGGACTTTCTTGCCATCAGTTCTTGCTTCAAAGACAGGTTTTCCGTTCTGCATGACTTTCTTCTTATGTTTGAACTTCTTTTTGAAGATGGCAGGACCAAAACCGATTGAATATTCAAAGCAGTAGACGTTGCACATCTTGGCAACGAGAAGATGGCCTAATTCATGGATGCAGACAACCATGGACAGGCAGAGTATAAAGACAATAATATAAAGTATAGTGCTCATAACAACCTCCAGGACTTCTTATTTAACAATTCTGTTGCGTAAATCTCGCTAGAAGAGATGAATTTCTTCAGATTATTCTCGGAAAGCTTCTCTAAACGCGGCATATTGTCGACAACATACTCTAACGCCTTCTGAATCTCGAAGAACTTGATTTCATCAGCTAGGAAGGCTTCAATCGCCTTCGTATCGACTGCGTTGTAATAGAACATGCCTTCATTTCCGTATTTGGCAAAGCATTTCTTTGTCAGATAGAAGAGAGGATAACGTTTCTTATCGATTGGAACGAATTCTTTGACATGACGATTTACATCCTCATAATCATCAATATTGCAGATATGCATTCTAAGTTTTCCTTTGCTGAGAGCAAAGGAAATAGCAACTTTCATGTCACAGGGCGAATATTCATAGCATGCAAGGCGTTCGCCTTTTTTCCAATCTGTAAAATAAACACCGGCATGGACAAGAGAATCTCTGCAGATGACTGCTTCGATCATATCGACAGGAACTGAGAACATTTCGCTGGCTTCGATGACTTCATAGCCTTTGTTGACCAGCGTTGCACAATCGACAGTGATTTTATTAGACATCTTCCAAGTAGGATGTTTCAATACATCTTCCTTTTTAGCCTCAGCCACCTTTTCAAGAGGAAGGTCACGTAAGGCCCCTCCGCTTGCAGTGATTGTCATTCTTCTGAACTCATTGTCCTTATAATGTTTTGAGACAAATCGCAGGCATTTGGAAAGGCCGACATGTTCACTGTCAATCGGATAGACATGTCCTTTGTATGTCTTCATCTTCTCTTTCATCAAAGAAGAACCGACAACATAGGATTCTTTATTGGCTAAAAGCAGATCCTGATCATTTTCCAAAGCAAGAAGAGTAGGAATGATGCCATCGTTTCCACTGATGGCATTCAGGATTGTCGCCTTAGGATAATAAGAAAGCAACTTTTCGATTCCGTTTTCGCCAGAGAAAACATTCTTCGCAAAGGCAGAATGGTGGGAGATGAACTCATCAGCTGCCTCTTTATTTTCAATGACAATATAATTCAGTTTATCGAAATAAGGAAGATTCTTTTCAAAAGCAGAATAATTGGACTTGAAAGCAACTCCTACCAATTCGTAGTCGAAAGAATATCGAAGCAATTCCAAAGCCTGGCTTCCAATATCGCCAGTTGCTCCTAAGACAATAATCTGTTTAGCCATTCATTCACCTATTATCAGTTTATGCGACAAGATTGAAACCGACGCTCATGAAAGAAAGAAGAAGAGAAACGATGAGAGCATTGGTAAGAACAGAATCGAAACGATCGATGACACCGCCATGACCTGGGAAGATTTTTCCATAGTCTTTGATGGCATAATGTCTCTTGATCAAAGAGAAGAGGAATCCGCCAAGGTTTCCGGTGAAAGGAAGAAAAAGGCCGATGATAGTAAGGAACACCCAAGAGGAACCGCCAAGAACATTCATCGAAGATAAGAGAGAAGAGGAAGAATACTGAACGAGTCCCGGAATGAGCGGAATCTTAAAAGCAAATTCAAATAAAGCGGCAAGTCCGAAATAGCAAAGATAAGAGAAGACACAACCACCGATGAATCCTTCCCATGTCTTATGAGGAGAGATTCTCGGATTCATCGGATGCTTTCCGAAAAGAACACCGACAAAATAAGCGCCGACATCACTAGACCATGTTCCGATTGCAAGAACAAGAAGGAAGACACAGGATGCCCATCTCTGATCTTTATTCACCGAAGCGAATCCATCTTTGAAGACGCTTGTATTTCCTAAGATGCCAGTCGCATTGGGAAGATAGCGGACAAAGAACAAGGAAACGATTCCACAGATGAAGAATGTTTCGATGGCAAAGAGATAAGTAACATCTTCCAACTTTACTTTTTCTGACAAGATTGCAATAAAGAAGAGAATGAAGAAGTAAAGGAACATCAATGAAATAGGCAATAGAAGATCAGTAAAGGATAATGTCATCAGTGACATATCCAGCTGAAATGGATTCAACCCTTTTGCCCAAGGCTTGATAAAGAAAGACAAAGCAAATAGAAGAGCGTATGCCTGTGTGATGATCTTGATCAATAAAGAATACTTGTCCTTACCAGGAACCATGAGAATCTCATGCGTTCCGACGACAAGCAAAAACATACCTAATACAAAATAGAACCATCCACCCAAAATCAAACATGGAACAAGAACAGCCACCAGAACGATGGCTGTAATAATTCTTGTCAACATGCTGGACTTGCTGGATGCCGATAATTTATTGGCCATAGAATGTCCTCTCGTTGACAGAAGAATAGATAGATGAGATTAGATAGTTTCGATATCCTTGATCTTAAGAGCAAGAATCTTTTCGATTTCAGCGATATGCTTATCGGTCTCTTTCTGAATCTTGTCAGTGAGATCATCCTTCATATCTTCGCTTAAAGCAGTATCCTTCTTAACAGCATTGTTGGCATCACGACGGATGTTACGGATAGCAACCTTGCCGTCTTCAGTGTACTTCTTAGCCTGCTTGATGAGGTCCTGACGACGATCTTCACTCGGTGCCGGGAACTTCAGGATGATAGCATTTCCGTTCTGGGTGACTGTGCATCCTAAATCAGCTTTGTTAAGACCAGAAACAAGATCCTTGATGATGGAAGGATCGAAAGTCTTGACAGAGAGATCGGTTGCAGAGAGTGCGGAAATCTGAGCGACAGATTTCAAGAGGCACTTTTCGCCATAAGCAACAACTGTGACCTTATCAAGAAGCTGAGCAGTGACTTTGCCGGCTCTTAACGTTCCTAAACTTTCCTTCAAAGAAGCGGTGGACTTGTCCATCTTTTCAACAAATTCTTCTAATGTAGCCATAAATCTATCCTCCTAAATGGTGATATATAAACTATTTTAATAAATATCGTCTATGAAATAAAGAACCTATTTATTGCTGACAAGGGTTCCGATGTCTTCACCCTTGACGGCACGGACTGCATTTTCAGGATCATTCATGTTGAAGACTCTGACATCGACATCGCTGTCGACAAGAAGTCCGACAGCTGTGCTGTCCATGACTTTGAGTCCTTTGGCCAAGATATCCTGATATGTGATTTTCTTGATCATGACAGCATTCGGATTAGTACGAGGATCATCGCTATAGATGCCTTCGACACCGTTCTTGCCCATGAAGATGCCATCAGCACAGATTTCCTTGGCGCGAAGAGCGACAGAGGTATCTGTTGTGAAATACGGAGAACCGACACCGCCTGCGAAGATGACGACTCTCTTCTTCTCAAGATGTCTGATCGCCTTTCTTCTGATGTAGGGTTCACAGCACTGATTGACAGGAATGGCTGACATGACTCTTGTGATCAGTCCATGATTTTCAAAATAGGACTGGAGGCACATTGCATTCATGATGGTAGCAAGCATGCCCATATAGTCGCCGGTTGTTCTTTCGATTCCTAAAGAAGAAGCAAGTCTTCCTCTCCAGATATTTCCACCGCCGACAACAATGGCAACTTCCGTTCCCATATCGGTGATCTTCTTGACGATTTCGAAAATCTTTTCGAGATATTCGGCATTATAGATATCATCTTCGCCCTTCAAGGCTTCTCCGGATATCTTCAAAAGAATTCTGTGATACTTCTTATCCATGGCAATCTCCTTTATTGGTTCTTATTGTTTCAATAAAGGCGCCTCCGAAGAAGCGCCCATCAAATCGAATTGAAAATTACTTACCGGAAGCCTGAGCAGCAACTTCAGCAGCAAAGTCATCCTGACGTTTTTCGATGCCTTCGCCAACAGCATAGCGGAGGAAGGAAACCATGGATGCATTGTTTTCCTTGAGAAGCTGAGCAACAGTCTTGTCTTCTTCGCCGATAAGGCCCATGTCGACAAGAACGCCTTCAAAGAGGGCCTTCTTGACTCTGCCTTCGACAATCTTGTCCTGGATAGCAGCAGGCTTCTTAGCAAAGCTAGGATCCTGTAAGGAAGCTTCCTTCTGGACTTCAGTCTCCTTGGCGATGACATCGGCAGGGATGTCAGCTTCGTTGACATAAGAAGGATTGTTGGAGCAGACGACTAAGGAAATACGATTGGCGATTTCAGTGTTGCCACCCTTGATAAGAGTGAGAACAGCGATTTTGCCCTTCATATGGAGATAAGGACCGAAGCATTCATCATCGCTCTTGTTGACGATTGCGAATCTTCTGAAATCAAGCTTTTCGCCCAATTTGACACCGGCATCGATGAAGAGTTCATTGATGCTCTTGCCATCCTTGTTCTTGCATTCCTTGGCCTCTTCAAGAGTCTGAGGATTGTTGTTGAGAACAATTTCGTTGACTTCGTGAACTAAAGCACGGAAAGGATCAGAGTTGGCAACGAAGTCTGTTTCGCAGTTGACTTCGATGACAGCGGCCTTGTTTCCATCGACGATGATAGAAGCAACGCCTTCAGCAGCGATACGGCTGGCGGCCTTCTTAGCTGCCTTGGCAATACCTTTTTCTCTCAACCAGGTGATAGCCTGTTCAAGATCGTGATCGTTGGCTGCAAGAGCCTTCTTGCAATCCATCAAGCCCGCACCAGTGCGGTCGCGGAGCTGCTTAATCTGTTCGATTTCGTTCATAATTACTTGTTTTCTCCGTTTTCAGCAACTTCAGCCTTAGGGGCTTCTTCGGCCTTAGGGGCTTCAGCAGTCTTTGTTTCTTCCTTCTTGTCATCGAAACGGCGGAAATTCTTCTTGACGAATTTCTTGCGAGCAACTCTCTTGCCGTTCTTTCTCATAGCAATGGCATCATCTCTGAGCTTTGCACGGATGGCCTTGGTCTGTTCGTTCGGATCGACACCCTTGAGCATTTCGGCCATGGTC
>CAKUXT010000128.1 GCA_934700375.1 uncultured Bacilli bacterium
GACCATGCTCTTTATCATGATTCTTTTGTTTTGGCTGGTGTTCTTGACTGTATGACTGATATTGATGATGTCAGTCATCAGTATTATGATCTGTCTGATAGTTTTCCTGCCATAATAAAAAGAGATGATTATCTAACCTGTTTAAGCCATACGGGATATCGAACTTCGTTGTTCAATTCTGCTATTGTTGATTTATACGATTCATATTATGATTTTTGCAGTAGGAATCATATCAGCTGTCCTGAAGTCGAGACGGATGAACTTGACCTGTTCAATCTATATCCTTATTCATATTTGAAGAAGGATGATGTCATCCTTTCGGATTTTTCTATGGGTTCACTTGCTTATGACTTCATCCTTCTTCCTTTTGTAGGGAATGAAGATGATCCTTTGAACCGACTTTATGAGATGTTCCACTACGGAAAGCGAACGGATTCGTTCTTGAAGGAATATGAGGATGATGGCGTCTATCGTTTTCCCATTAAAGAGGAGAACGATCTAGAAGCAAAGTCTTTTGTTGTCGCTGGTCAGTTTAAGATGAAAGATGAGTCTGTCAGTATGAAAGACTGCATCATTGTTTCTGATTCTTTTTATCAGAAACTGATCGATAAAATTTCAATAGGATGGAAAGATGGCACCTCATTCAAGTCTATCTTTGCAGATAAAGACTATTTGAAAAAACACACAGATGACATTATTTCTGATACAGAGCTTCTATTATCATCTTCTTGGGCAAAGTGTCTGAATGCTTATGATAACGGAGAGAGATTCCGTTCTTTCATAACAGTAGTATCTTTGCTTCTTGCTTGTCTCTCTTTGATTATTGTTACGATATTCGGCATCAATGAAAAAGCATTCTTAGAACATGATTTCTTCATCCTTGGATTGTTAGGAAAAAGCAAAGCCTTCTGTTTCAGGCTCTTCTCTTTTATTCTTGGTTTCCTTGCTCTTTTCTCCCTTTCTGTCTCTTACGCGTTTTCTCAGGCGATGACATCGTATATCTTTTCTCTTGTCTGTAAGGAAAACGGATTCAATGGTTCCTTTGCTGTATCCAATAGGATTGTTCCTTATCTGGCTTCTTTGATAATGATGTTGATCATTCTTCTTTTTTCTCTTTTGTTTTCTTTCATCTTCAAAAAGAAGAATACAAATAAGATAAAGGGATGATGATATGGCTGACTTCTATCTTAAAGTGTCGGATATCGAGAAGAGTTATCAATCTAGACTTTTGTTTTCTTCTTTTTCCTATACTTTCGTTCCTGGTAATATCTATTGTTTCCGTGGACTTTCCGGATGTGGAAAAACAACGATGCTTGAGATCTTATCCGGTTATCTGAAACCGGATAAGGGAAGTGTTGTTTTCTCTTCTAAGAGAAGGCTGGAAGAAGAGGTTTCCTATTTTTCGACTGACAATGAGATCTTTCAAGAGCTGACTGCGTTTGAAAACCTTCTTCTTGTCTCTTCTGATGAGAAGAGAGTTCGTGATGTTCTGAAGTCATTGGGTTTGGAAAACCAAAAAGATATCAAAGGAATAGATCTCAGCAAAGGAGAAACTGCACGACTGGCTATTGGAAGGCTCATGCTTTCAAATAAGAAGATATTGATTTTGGATGAGCCTGTCGGCAATCTTGATAGAAAGAATGCAGAGATGATCTTCAAGGTTTTGAATGAAATCAAAAAAGACCACATCATCATTCTATCCAGCAATGATGATATGGGGATGGAGTCTTATTGTGATGTTGTTTTCGAACATAACGGCGAAAGCTTTCTTTTGAAGCGTTCAAAAGAAAAGCAAAGCGTGCCTTTCTTAAAACGAGAAAAGAGACAGCCTATTAGATTTCTTTGTACTTTTCTGAAGTCTCTTTTGTATAGAACATGGAAACAGAAGGTGTTATTGATTCCTCTTCTGATTTTTTCAGAACTGGTATTCTGTGTTTCCTTCATGTTTGTTCGATCCTATGGAAACGAATATCTGTATCAGAGCATGAAACAATCTGGCATACAGGGAGTTGTGCTCCAAGAAGGCGTTGAATCAGATTATCATTCTGCAACTGGATTTAGAATGATGATCGAAAATCAGGAATGCTTTGCAATATTCAATGAACAGAATGAGTTTGATACTTCCTATTGCAAAATGAAAGTATCTTCCTCTTGTGGATTATCAATTCCTTCTGATTTGGCGGAGAAATTGAAACTGGCAGTCGGTTCGACAGTCAAAATCAATGATTCGGATACGGATTTCATCGTGGATGAAATCTATTCGTATCATACGAGTGAAAGTCAAATATTATCATTGATGGAAAAATATGATGAAGTGAAAAAAGAAGACATCATGCTTTATTCGAATCCGATATTGGTTTCTCATGATATAGCTTTTGAATTGGTTGACATGGATACACCGATCTATTCATATGGTTCTGATTTATTGTTCAAAGAGAACAAAACGGAGTTTTATCCTCCTTTCTTTTTAGAAGGACTGGATAGGAATACTTATCAGTTCTGGAAACAGAAAGAAGAATACAATCACATCGTCAGAATTATCGGTTATGTTTCTTTATCCCTCTTTGTTTTTCTTTCTCTTCTTTTGGTTTCGTCTGTTTCCTTTGGCTTTAATAAAGAGATGATTCTCTTCCATTATATTGATGGCAATAATAGAAGAGGATTGTTGATAACTGCAATCGATGTTGTTGTTTGTCTTTTCTCTTCTTTTCTTCTTTCTTCTGGTTTGTCTGCTTTGCTTCAATCGGTGATGAATCTGTCTATTGTTCGTTTCTATGAGATACAGAACTATATTCCCGTTTTACAGAACGCCGGTCTTTCTATATTGTTTTTGTTTCTTTCGACAATAATTGTTATGCTTCTTTCCTTTTTCTTTATCTGGTTTGTTTATCAAATTGGGTTCATGAGACAAACAAAAAGAAAAGACTGATGTGTACCGCACCCCTGACATTGCTCCTTGGTCCAGTGAGAGGGGTGCACTACAAACCTCAGATAGTTTCTTTGCGATACTGGAAAAATGTCTCTCGTAAAGAGAAAAGACAACATTATTGTCATCATCCAAGACGATTGCTTTGATCGTCGTAGAACCGATGTCGATACCTAAAGATTTTATTTATGATCGTCTTCTTTCTTTTCGGAGAAATCGACGACGAATCCGGAGACGGATTCCTCGTCCGGTTCTCTTCTTTCCGTTTCCTTGTTTTCAGGGGCGTTATATTCTTCATATCTCTTCACATCGAGGATGAAGGGACCTCTGACGCTCGTCTCTTCTCCGTGGATATAGTTAGGATTCTTGAACGCCTGAGCGATATAAGCCTTCATCGGTTCAGGAAGCGTATGATGGAGAGAAGGAGTAAGTGTTTCAATGATCGCATAATCGTTGAAGATGCAGAAGTACTGAAGGATGAATCCATAGAAGAGAGAAACAGTCGGCGTGATGACCACAATAAGAGGGACAAGAGAGGAGTTTGTGGTCTCAATAAGACTTGTCAAATAGGTGCTTCCTCCATAAAGAAGGATGAAAGTGAGCATATAAGGCCAGTTGTAGATGAAATTATACTGAATGCGAGCCATATTGATAGGACGTCCGAAGCTGTTCTTGGAAAGGCTTCTTGCCTGAGAGGCAGAGAGATTCTTATCGATATCAGGAAGGACGATTGTCGCTAAGTAATGATGGGAGAGATTGGTCGGAACAGAGAAGAAGATAGCGACAAAAATCGGAAGGAAAAGACAGATCGATGTCATGATGCCAAGCGGTCTTGATAGCGCATAAAGGTTTGTCTTCAGATACATAAACATTTCGTTTCCATTCTGATAGGGATCCTGATACATCTGGGAAATCTTCTTGAACACTTCCATGCTTTCCGGATAAGCGCCGCAAAGGCTAGGAAATACATTCATGAAGATGAAGTAGGAAAGAAGGAAAAGAGAGAAGGAGAGAAGAAGAGAAGAAATCACACCGAAAATGCCGCCTTTTCTCTCTTTGAAGAAAGCAGCATATCCGTCCTTATAGGAAAAGTCCGGTTTTCCGATTCCGGTGAGGCTGTAATAGATCTTTCTTTCTGCTGTATAGAACATCGGAAGAATGAAATAGATGGCAAAGAAAGAAATGACAAAACTATAGAAGGAGACAAGAAACACGCACATCATCAGAAAAGCGGGGAGAAGAAGGAACAATATATTCGTAAAAAGATTTTTGTTCAATCCACGTTTACGGAATTCATTTACACGCAATTTAAAATCTTTATCTTTCATAGAGCACACCTCCAAAATATATTTTAATGGCAAAATGCGTCAAATCAAACAAAAAAGAAGGGAAAGAGCGTTTATCTCTTTCTCTTCTTGTTATTTTGAACACTTCGCTTGATTTCGTTAGACCTTTCAAGAAGCAGCTCGACAAGCTTTTTTGTCTTTTCGTCCTTCATCGGTTTGACATTGTCCTTTTCCGCAGAGCGCAATGTCTCATCTAATTCCTTGACGGAGATGAAATTGCTTTCGCCGTCTTTGATATGAATGCCTTTAGGAACGACAAGGGATGGATTATAGACTGTCATCGACATGAAGAGCTTGTGCTCATGAGCTGAATTGATGAACTCCTCGATTCTTCTCACCCTCTCTTTTCCGCTGATGATCGGGTTTGGGATAGGAACGGTCTTCCCACTTGGCTTTTTCAGGAAAAGAGAAGCATCTTTCACATTTCCGTACACACCGCCGAAAGCGATGAAATCCGTGATGATATAGATGTATTTTTCCGCAAAAAGAAGGTGATCAAAACACGTCGGTTCCGGATCATCTTTCGCAAGGAAGACTTTTACGTCATTGAGAAGATAACAGTCTTCCTCCTCTGCGAAATAATGAAGAATCTTGTAGATTCGTCTGCGATGTTTCTTCTTCTCGTAAAGATACTGAATCTTATCATAGAAGAGGAAGAACAGCGAAACGAGAATAACGATGAAAAGAACGATGAGAACAATCCAGGCAATCATTTTATTCCTTGATGCACTCCAGGGCGACATCCATCATGTTCGTGAAGGATTTTTCTCTTTCTTCTGCTGTGGTCTCAGCATGTTCGACTAAGCTGTCGGAGATGGTGAGAATCGTAAGAGCTTCCTTGTGAAGCTGAGCAGCAACGCAGTATAAGCCATAGGCTTCCATCTCACAGGCGAGGATGCCCATGTTTGCCCAAGGCTCCCATTCTTCTCCGTAGAAGTTATCGGAAGAGAGAACCTGTCCGACCTTGAAACGATAGCCGAACTTCTTGCTGGCATTGATTGCTTCTTCCATGACAGGATAGGAAGCGATGGCAGAATAGGTTCCGCCTAAATGATACTGCTCAGACCAGGAAGAGTTGGTGCTTGCTCCCTGAGCGATGACCAAATCGAAAAGCTTCAGATCCTTGGTTGTAGAACCTGCAGATCCGATGCGGATGATACGTTCGACATCATAATGCGTATAAAGTTCGTAGGAATAGATTCCGATAGAGGGGATACCCATGCCAGAGCCCATGATTGTGACTCTCTTGCCTTTGTAATATCCGGTAAAAGCGAGCATATTTCTGACCGAATTGACCTGCTTGACATCTTCAAGATAGCGTTCGGCGATGAACTTTGCTCTTAACGGATCGCCAGGCATCAAAACTGTTTTTGCGATTTCGCCCTGCTTTGCTTCATTGTGTGGTGTAGACATGATAATTTCTCCTTATTAGACTGACAATATTCTATCACGGAAAGCAATTTCTACCTAGCTATGTAAAAGAAAAGCTTCCTTTTTACAGGAAGCCATAATATGTCAGGCGATACGATCTCTGAAGATCTTCTCAAACTCCATCAGTTTCACGTTGTCGATCATTCCGCCGTGAGCGATAGAGATTCTTCCCGTCTCTTCGGAGACGACGACTGTGACGCTGTCTGTCAGTTCGGAGATGCCTAAGGCAGCGCGGTGTCTTGCACCGAACTTGCCGACGATTGCCTTAGTGGAGCTAGGATAATAGACAGCGGCAGAGATGATG
>CAKUXT010000129.1 GCA_934700375.1 uncultured Bacilli bacterium
GACATGGACTGTTTCAAGCAGAGGAACCTTCATCGATTATGAAAAGTTATCCGATGTCACACCAAAGGAAGTCTTTACTGAAAGCAAGAAAGTAATATCCATTAAAATCATGGTAAAGCATGATGCCCAGAATATCGGAGGCATCAATCTTTTCGGTAAGAAATTCGGAGATATTCCTTCGGATATTGTCTTTTCCTATACACTGAACGACTAATATCAATACCATTTTCTAAGTAGTTAAGCTTTTGCTACTGAATTCTTCATAGTAAAACATTAATAATAAACTATAGTTTTTGAAATCGCTTACATCTATACTTGAATCAGATGGAGGATTTCATAATGAAAAAATCTTTATTCAAGCATGGTGTATTAGCCTTATCGATTCTGACTTTAGTCGGATGCGGAGGAAACAAAGAAAGTACCAACCCCAACAATAGCAACAATACAGAAGACAACTCTCTTATCACACTGAAGTTCTGGAATGGCTTCACCGGCAAAGACGGTGAAGGCATGGATGAAATCGTCAAATCCTTCAACAAAGAATATGACGGAAAAATCAAAGTCCAGGTTGATACCATCAACTGGGACTCCCTCTTTTTGAAACTGATTCAGAACAAAGGAAAAGAGAAGTTCTCTCCGCATATCGTCGCCATGGGAAGCAACAGACTTGCCCAGATGAAAGCAAAGAACATTCTTCGCACCATCGATGATGTTGTCGAATATACGGAATCAAGAGAATCCGATTATCTTCCTGTCAGCTGGAAGGCAGGGCTTTTAGGAAACGAAGGACATCGTTACTCCTTCCCGCTTGATGTCCATCCGACAGCGATGTTCTATAACAAGGATCTTATCTCTGAAAGCGAGATCCCGACAACATGGGATGAATTTGAAGCTATCTGCAAAGCAAAGACCAATACTGAGACTGGTGTCTATGGTTGGGCCATTCCGAATATGTACTCCATCACAAAGGACATCTTCGCTTCGATGCTTTTGCAAAACGGAACCGATATGTTGGACAAGAACAACAAAGCCATTTTCAATAATGATACTGCGGTTGCCACACTGCAGAAGTTACAGGACTGGAAATACAAAGACAAGATTTCCCCTTCCTCTGTCGGTACAAGCGGAGACCTTACCCTCTTCAACAGCGGTAAATCCGTCTTCTATTTTGATGGTCCGTGGTCCATCAATACTTTGAAGGATATCTCTCCAATCAATATCGGTGTCGCTCCCCTTCCTGGAAGCGTTGGAACTAATGGCATCTCCTATACCGGCTCTCATCAGTTCACCTTAGTCGACTGCACGACAAAGAATGATAGAGTCAAAAACGCATGCTATGAATTCATCAAATACGTCTCCAAGAACCCGCTTGAATGGGCAAAGGCCGGACAGGTCACAGCCTATAAACCGGTTCATGAAACTGCAGAATACAAAGCGCTCACCGAGCTTCAGCCTTTCACCTTAGAAGCTGAAAAGGCACAGGTCGGCAATATCGACTATGAATATTATTACGAATGCTACAACTATATGGGCTCTGCTGTCGCGAACTGCCTGAATGATTCCTCTCTTACCGCTAAGGCTTCCTTAGACAACAAAGTCAATCTCTTCAACAAATTCCTGAAAGAACAGTGATATGACAGCTGAAACAAAAAAGAAACTGCGAAAGCTTCATAACAGCTTCGACAAGAATATAAGCCCTTACCTCTTTATTCTTCCTTATTTCGTTTTCTTTGTGATCTTTGCTCTTGTCCCTGTTGTGATGTCTTTTGTCTTATCCTTCATGGAATGGGACTATTCTTCTCCAGCCACCTTTGTCGGACTGAAGAACTATAAGCTCATCTTTGATATGGAAACACTGACAGGATCTCAGTTTTGGAAGAGCGTCGGTCATACGATGCTCTTTGCAGCCATTGAGATGCCCTTACTGATCATCATCCCCTTCCTTATCGCCTTCTTATTGAACCATAGACTGAAAGGATTCTCCTTCTACCGTTCTCTCATCTATCTTCCTGCCATCCTTTCTATCTCCACAGTCGGTATCATCTTTGTCGTACTCCTTGATACGAACATGGGTGTCATCAACAAGATGTTCCACACTGAGATTCCATGGCTTACCAAACAGCCTTTCCAATGGATAGCGATCTTCCTTCTTTCCACTTGGTGGGGAATCGGCGGAAACATGGTCTTGTTCACAGCTGGTCTTCAGGGCATCAGCAAAGACTTATACGAAGCAGCCGACATGGAAGGCTGCAACGCCTTTGAAAAGCTTCGCTATGTCACCCTTCCAGGCTTAAAGAACACATTCGTCTATGTCATGACGATGACTACGCTCTCCTGTTTCAATGTTATGGGACAGCCGATGATGTTAACACCCGGCGAAGAATCCACTGAAGTCGCCATTCAGTTTATCTACAACACCGCATTCGGCGGATGGAAATTAGGAAGAGCCTCTGCCATGAGCATCATCATGGCTCTGTTGATGGGGCTATTCTCATTCATCGCTTTAAGAAAAGCGATTCAGTCAGGGAGGAAAAGCAATGCATAGAAAATCAACGCGCAAACTGACATTCAATGTCATCGTCTATATCCTTGTCATCGTCTGTACTATTCTTTCCCTTTTCCCGACATTCTTCGCTTTCCTTCTTGCCGTTTTGAAAGAAAAGAATGCCAATGCGATGTATGAGGACTTCACGCAGATCTTTACCGGTTTCACCTGGGAGAACTTCAAAAACGTCTTAGAAGGAAGCAACATCCCTCGTTGGACGCTCAACTCCTTCATCGTCGCAATCGTTCAGACCGTTCTCTATGTCTTCATCGCTTCACTAGCAGCCTTTGGCTTCTCAAGACTGAAGTTCAAAGGAAGAAAGATACTCTTCGATATCTGTCTCTTCTCTATGCTTGTCCCTGGCATCATCAACTGCGTTCCAAACTACATCATCATCTCTTCCATGGGCTTATATGATTCTCTCTTCGCCATGATCCTACCTGGTCTTAGCGGCGTAGGAGGAGTCTTCCTGCTCAAGCAGTTCATGGACAACATTCCTAAAGACTATGACGAGGTGTGCCGTGTAGAAGGAGCCAGCAATTTCACCATCTACAGGAAGGTCATCCTTCCTTTATGCGGACCGGCTTTGGCCTCTCAGGCCTTCTCCTTCCAAGGAGCCTGGAACGATTTCCTCTGGCCAATCATCGTCACAAGTTCCGATGAAAATAGAACACTGGCCAGCGGTCTATACAAAACACTGATGGCAGATACCCAGTACAGAAGCTCATTGATGGCAGCCAGCATCATCTCTGCCATTCCGATTGTTGTCGTATTCATATTCGGTCAGAAATATTTCACAGAAGGCATTTCCAAAGGAGGCATCAAAGGATGACTACTGACATCTTATTTCTACCCTATTTAAGCTATCCCAATCCAAGAATGCGAAGAGAAGGCTATACGCTTCTTAATGGCATCTGGGATTTTGAATTCCTTACGGAAATGAAAATCCCCTCTGCATTCTCTTCTAAGATCCGTGTTCCTTTCACGTATGAGACAGAATACAGTCTCATTCATGATTCCACCCTTCATGAATACATCGGATACAGAAGAATGTTCAAGAGTGAAAGAAGCAACTATCTTCTTCACTTCGAAGGCGTCGATTATGAAGCAAAAGTCTATGTTGACAGAAAAGAAGTCGCTACACATAAAGGAGCCTATACCTCCTTTGAAATTCCGCTTGATTTAGAAGAAGGCGAACACGAACTCATCGTTCTTGTCCATGACACCTACTCGAAATCCCAGATGAGAGGAAAACAGAGAACAAGAGGTGAAAACTATGAGTGCTGGTATACCCAGTTCACTGGCATCTTCAAAGATGTTTATCTTGAAAAAGTCGGAAAAAAACATGTAAAGAGTATTCTTGTCGATGGCGACAAGTACGGCAGATGGCATTATGATATCAAGCTTTCTGAGAAAGCGGATATCCTTGTCACACTCTCCTTAGAGGGAAAGACCATCAAGGAAATAACTCTCACTGGAAAGAATGAATACCGCGGTGAAGAGATTGAAAAAGAATTCAGACTATATTCATCTTCTTCTCCTATCCTCTATGACTTATCCGTTGAAATCAAAGGCGAAGACAAAGTCTCTACTTACTTCGGATTCAGGACGATCGAAGCAAGAGAAGAGAAGATCTTCATCAACGATGAAGAACTCTATCTTCGCATGATTCTCGATCAAGGATACTATGACAAAAAAGGTGTCACACCGGAAAAGGAAGACATCATCAAAGATCTGTCCTTGATCCATGAGATCGGATTCAATGGAATCAGAATCCATCAGAAACAGGAAAGCAATCTCTTCTACTATATCGCCGATGCATTAGGTATCTACTTATGGAGCGAAACGCCTTCCTGCTATGAGTACTCCTTAGAGATGAAAGAAGAGATTGAAAACTCTCTTCCTTCCATCATTGAGAAGAACTACAACTCTCCTTCTGTCTTAAGCTATGTATTGTTCAACGAGTCCTGGGGCATACCGACAATCAATCACGATAAGGAGTGTCAGGACTTTGTCAACGCTATCGGAAAGATGACAAAAGAAAAAGATAAGACAAGACTTGTCATCCTCAATGATGGATGGTTCCAGCTCACTGGAACAGAGATTCTCTCTCTTCATGAATATGAGCAGAATAGCCAAGTCCTCAACGATGAATATCAGGACAAAAATGATGTTGTATCCAATAAGATCATCAATCATTACGGAAAAGCATTCTCCGAAAACAACCACTATCAGAATCAGCCTATCATCTTAAGCGAATTCGGCGGAGCAAGCCTTACATCAAGCGATGGCTGGGGATACGGAGAAAAAAGAGAAAACATCAACGATTACAAGAACCAGCTCTCTAATATCTTCTCCGCTGTCAGAAAGCTGAACTACTTAAGCGGTTATTGCTACACCCAATTAAGCGATGTCGAACAGGAAACCAATGGTCTTTTCTATATCGACAGAACACCAAAGATACCCCTTAATGAGATGAGAAAGATCATATTAGGAGGTGACAAATGAGAAAACGCATCAAAACGCTTCTCCCTCTTACACTTCTTCTCACACTCTCAGGATGTGGAGTCAAAGACAGCACGACAGATAAAAGCAGCACATCAGAAACAATCGATCCGCTTTTACAAAGAGAGATGAAAGAAGTGCCTATGGAGTTCTCCATCAACGATATCTCCTCTTTTGAAATCAATCCGTATATCTATGGGACCTTCATCGAACACATAGAAACCTGTATCTATAATGGTATCTGGTCAGAAGTCATACAAGATAGAAAGTTCTATGCGCCGATCGGAAAGGATGTCTCCCAGTGGAGCATCAAAAAAGGAACTGTCGATAATGAAACAGAATCTCCTTTTGAAGGCAAGTATTCACCTGTTCTAAATAAAAACAGCTCCATCATCCAAAGAAGTATCGCTGTAGATAGTAAGAACTACAATGGTTACCTTTACGCAAAAGGAAACGGAACACTGACACTCATCTATACAATCGATAGCAAAGAAATCAGAAAGGAGATCAAAGTCTCTTCTTCTGACTATCAGAAATACACCTATTCTTTCCTCTCTCCTTCTAAGACAAAGAAGGCATCGCTTGAGATCCTTTCTGATACGAACAATATCAGCATCGACTCTCTTTCCTTAATGCCGGAAGACAATTACTACGGCATGAGAAAGGATACGCTTGAGAAACTCAAAGAGCTCAATGCTCCCTTCTATCGCTGGCCTGGCGGAAACTTCGTCTCCGGTTATGATTTCTACGATGGTATCGGAGATAGAGACAAAAGACCGACAAAACGAAATCTCAACTATATCGGTTTAGAAGACAGTTTTGCAAACGATGCCGATAGACTTGCAAGCGACTTGATGAACATCGGAAGCTTAGGATTCTATGGAGCCTTTGAAC
>CAKUXT010000130.1 GCA_934700375.1 uncultured Bacilli bacterium
AGATTGCATAAAGAAGGATGAGAACTTCAAGAGAATAGAAATATCTCTCGTGCATATGAGGAAGGAAGAAAGGAACAATGGAGATCAGGAAAGTTGCAGTGAAGACGATGTTTTCATCTGTCAGCCTGATCTTTCTGATAAAGATGATGGCTGTCAATAAAAGGATCATCATCAGACCGATCACCGTGCTTGCTTTGTTCAGCATCGAATCAGGCGAATTCATATTCGTGACGGAGAAGAAGTGCCAGAAGTTTGCACATCCCAATGTGAGCTGGGAATAACCGGATAACTGTTCTGTGAAGTAACGGAATGGCTCTTTGAAGCTTGCTCCGCAGATATAACTAGGCAAAAATGAAAGAAGCAATGCGACAAAGACCATATAAATCGGATAGAATTTAAGCCTTCCTGAGAACATGATGTAGAAGAGGAACGGAAGGATGAAGACAGATTGCATCTTCAAAGAGAGAGCAAGGCCGAAGAAGAACCAGACAAGATGATCTTTTCTTCTGAGAAGGAAGTAAAGACAGTAGATAAAGCAGCAGACATACATGCTATCGGCATTGCCCCAAAGGGCAGAGTTCGTAAACTGAATCGGAAGACAGAGGAAGATACAATAACCTATTGTCGCTTTGACGTCATCTTTGCTCACATGCCTGATAATCAGATAGATGCCTAAGGCGATGAGAAGATCCATCAGAAAATAGACGGATTTGAGATAGTACATCTGATTGAGATAGAAAGAGTAGTAGTTGACTGTGACGCTTTCTCCCTTCGGAAGAAGCGTGAAACAGGCGATGATGAATAAGAACAAAGGTGAATAGTCGCTATTGATCGTATAGAAGTTCTTGAATCCGACTTCCTCGATCTCTCTCATCCATCCGTTTAAGATATATCCGACTGTATCATTGGTCGGATAAGAGACGACAAGATATCGGCAAGTCAAAGAAAGTGCAGTTACGACAAGGATGAATATCCATAACACATTCTTTTCAAAGGTGTTCCTTGTCCAAGTCGAACACTTCTTTGAGATATTACTGATCTTTTGTATTGGGTGAGCCATGTGAGTACTCCTTTTATGAATATTTTAAACGCGAAGAAGAGAAAATGATAGAATCGGCTTTGATAATTTCAAATATTGGTGACAAAAGGTATCAACTATAAAACAGGCAAAGCTTCTTTAAACTATCATTCCTTGATGAACAAAAAGGAATGGAACACCTTTTTGTCATCAAACAATGAATAAGGAAGGTCTTTATTATCAATGATTCTGAAACCTAAATGCTCATAGAAATGATAGTTGCAGTCTTTGTCGCTGCAAAGAATGATAGGAGTATGACTTTCATCAGAGAGACAGAATTCATCGATCAGTCTCTTTCCTAAGCCCTTGCCTCTGACTTTATTATCATTGATCAATAAGACGATTTCGTGTTTCTTTCCTTTGTAGTTGTCTGCCAGTGCCTTCTCCGCTTCAATGATGACATCATTGTAATGACAGATCTCATTCAGTTCTCTGTTTTTTCTGTATTCTATTGATGATTTCTCATAGATAGAATGAAGTATCTCATCGATATAATCTGGTTTTGTTCTGGCACAGATGATTCCAGAAACAGAACCATCGACGATCAGAACTTTTCTATAGTCGCTATGAGAAAGACAGAAAAGCAGATAAAGCTCCGTTGCTTTTATTCTATTTTCAAGACTTGAAAGATTATCATAATCCCAAACCTGCAAAAGGATCGGAATCAGTTTCCTGATGTCTTCATATTCAAATGGACGCGTATTGATTTCCATAGCAGTAAAACAACAATCAATCAGGTTTTTTTGTGCTTTTGGCGATGAAGTCTTCTGCCAATAAATTCAGGTTTCCTAACTGATCTTCAGAAAGGACTTTGATCGGAATATAGTATTCCTTTCCTCTATCATTGATCAGATCGAAGAAACACTTTTTCTTCTGTGCCATCGTGATAAAACCGGATTCCTGATAGAGCCTATCTTTCTTTGTGGCAGTAAGAGCATAAGCCCATTTATTGTCTTCCCCTTTGGTAAAGGAAAAACTGATTTTACCTTTTAATCCCTTGTTGATTCCTTTGAAAAAGAAGACAAAAGGGCTAGCGACCAAAAATAAGACACCTATGATCATGACGATGATGCCGAGGGCGAACACGATATCATTGATGACTCTATTGTAATCGATGAATGAGATGTAGACTCCGGTAAAGAAAATGATGATTCCTAAAACAATAGTCCATAAGAAAGAAGAGGACTTCAGTTTCAGAATATCCTTTCTTTTGCCTTTATAATTGGAATTCATTTCGATTGTGAAATTCATTGTGTTCATGCGATAAAAATCGCCTCCTGTTTACTACAATAGATAGTTTACCAAAAAAGGAGGCTGCTAATATAGGGGTTTTTCATGAAAATGAAAACCAAAGGGAACATAAGTTTCCATTTTCATATCTTCTATGAAGATTGTGTATGATGTCGAATCAGTCTTCTTTCCAAAATTTGATTGCTCTATCAAGCCAACCTTCAGCAGGACTGTATGTTCCGATTCCTAAACCATGCCTATCATCATCAAACAGTTCAAGTTTGGCTTTCACACCTGCTTTATCCAATGCCTCTTTCATCATAATGCTGTTTTCTGAATTGACAGTCTTATCATCCTTGCACTGCCAGATATAAGTCTTCGGATAATCAGGAGTGACATTCTCATCGATGGAGAGCTTATGAACCATTTCTTCGGTATAGTTTTTACCAAGAAGCTGCTTTCTTGTCTGAGAATGTGTGAAATTTGTCAAGGAGATGACAGAATAACAGAGCATCACAAAGGACGGATTTTTAATTCCGTAATGCTTGAATCCGACATCATTCAGCGCCATGCATCCTGCAAGATGACCACCGGCTGAAAAACCGCAGACACCATATTCTTCATCTTTGACCTGATATCTTTTCTGAATATCTTTATAGATTGCGACCATATCCTCAATCGGATGGGGGAAGAGTGCATCTTTACCAGTGCGATAACGGCAGATGAATGCGTTGTATCCTAATTCATTGAGTCTGATAGCAGTTGTGAAGCCTTCGACAAAGGAACAGACATCATTGTATCCTCCGCCAGGTGCGACCATGACAAACGGTTTGTCTTTATCTACCATAAAGCTGAAATATCCGGTTTTCTTGGATAAAGCAATATAATCCAATGTCTTATCATTCACTTTGTCTTTCATCTTATTCAAAGCGTCAGCAATGCTGCTGGCATCGGCAGGATAAAAGAGCTTGAGCCATTTCATCGGATAAATGAGCATGAGATGACGGATCGAAGTCGGACAGATCATATACTGTCTGAACTTTTTGAATTCCTTTGTAAGATAAATCTTCAAAAGTAATGACGATTTTGTAAGCTTCATGTTTAACAGTCCTTTCTTTCTTTTGGTTTATTAACGGCTTTAAGTTGAATATATGATAGCTTCCCTTATTTTCGTGTACAATGTTTCTGACTGTAAATCACAACGATTATGTTGTATAGATTAGATATTCCGAACAAAAATAAAAGCCCGATGATTCGGGCAATATAGATACCATGGCGGAGCGTCAGGGATTTGAACCCTGGCTAGGTTTCCCTACTGCCGGTTTTCGAAACCGGTCCCTTCAGCCTCTTGGGTAACGCTCCATGTTGCATATTATATAATATTGACACGCGTTTTTCCTTACTTTTTTTGTGTTTGAGGCATTTTTGGAGTAAAATATTTTCATGACTGAAAACACTAAAACCACAAAGCCTGAAATCATCGTCGAAAAAAGCAAGCATTCTTTCGTTACAGAATTGTCGATGAGTTTTGCAATTGCTCTTCTTTTAGGCGGATTATCCGTACTTCTTTATCATTTTGGATTGATCAAAGTGGATAACAGTGTCATCAAGGAACTCACTTATTCAGAAGGAAAGACGATTTCCTATGTTCCTGCTTTCTTGGGATTGAGCGCTTTGCTCGGCTTCCTTGAAACGCTTTGCGTTTTCGGTCTTTTGTTTTTGATCCGTCCTAGCGGACTAAAACCTGATTTCGGAAAAAAGGGAAAGAACATCATACTGTTCTCTATCCTTTCCTTATTCGGTATCCTTGCTTACTTAGTCATCAGTATATTTCTTACTAATGCTAAAGTATCCAATGCGATGGCATTATTTATCGCTTCTGTCTTAGTCAGCATCTATGATACCTTTATCTATAAGCTTTATCTTGAAAACAGAACCTATTCCAATGCGCTGTTTTGGGAAATCTTCCGCTTTGCAATTGTCGGTTTAGTCGCTGCTGTATTTGATTTTGCCTTCTGTTTCCTTTTCCAGTTTGTGATATTCAAAGGTGCAACAGCCTGGTATGTCACAGGCGTTTCCACTGGCATGGGCTTCATTGTCGGTGTTGTCATCAATTATCTGATGTCCACCTATATGGTTTACAAGAACGCAAAAACAAACACATCGAAATCGATCAAAGGCATAGTTCTCTTTTTTGTCTTGGCTCTCATTGGTCTTTTTATCGGCATCGGCATTCAGTATTTGTTATATGATTTACTGAATATCAGGCATGGAGTGACATTCTTCTCTTATCCTATTTGCTTTGTTCTTCGTACACTTATTGTCATGGTATATAATTATATTTCCAGAAAATTGCTGATTTATCGCTGATATTTTTCAAAAAACTATTGCAGTTTCGCTTTGATTTTCATATAATGGTTAAGCTGATTTTTGCAGACGTAGTTCAATGGTAGAACTTCAGCCTTCCAAGCTGATCACGCGGGTTCGATTCCCGTCGTCTGCTCCATTATTGAAGCATTAGTTTGATACAGTAAAATGTATCGAACTTTTTTTATTTTTACAATATCTTACCAAAATGTTGGTAACAACACATATCCATCGAACAGTTAGGAACCTCGCTCCTTGTTTTCAGCCGTTTTTCTAGGTTCGCTCCATAAATCCGCACGTCTCGTCCTTGTTCCACTTTTCACCAATTTTTCAAGATAATGGGTGATTTTCTCCGTGTTCAGCCCTTTGTGAGCGAAATTGAAGACCATCCAAAACAAATTCAAATATCTTTGAAGATACCGATCTGTAATTCCGTTGTGGCTTATTAGCTTATCTCTCAGATGTGAGCAGAGATTGTTGACCCGCTTCATCTTCGCCTCGTATTCCGCACTTTCGACATCTGCCTTTACCGCTTCATGCTTGTATCCCAGCTTATCGAGGAAATCATAGCAGTTGTTCTTGTCGGTTGTAATCATGGATATGTTCTCTCCAAGATGTGGGACGATTGCTGCTTTCGCATCTTCGACGGTTGGCTTGCCGTCTGTCTTGCTTTTGAGGAACAGTATGTTCCATTGGGATGTAGATTAGCACGATAAATTATGAAGGTATTTTCAAATTGGCTTATGAAAATGCCTTCTTTTTGTATCCGTTCCGTCATTCCACGGCATGCGTGTGTTTTGCTATGACTTTGCATTGGCGAACAATATGGAAATTCCTTTTCCTATGGCATTCTTCATGCTATACCTCTTTCTGGAATGACAGGTGGGGTTCTTCGGGTATAGCGGTCAACTAGATCAAAGGACCCCACTTGTCATTCCTCTAATTGACCGGGTATATTTTATCATTGTTGCATCAAAGTCCGTCAATAAAGCGTGTTGTTACCAACATTTTGGTAAGATATCATTAAAAAATAAGCACCCGTAAACGCAATGTCATTAACTTAAGACGTTGACAGAATGCCAGTGTTTCAACGACAACTCAGAAAAGGGTTGTCGTTTTTTCTTTTTTCCATTTAAAAACCGCTGCAGAATTTTGATTTTATCACTACATTTGGCTAT